>JAIBDV010000331.1 GCA_024686055.1 Neptuniibacter sp. | reverse complement strand
GACCGTGACCATGGTAAACGCGCCCAGATGGGGACTGTTGCTGCCAGCTGGGCAGACCTGCTGGTTGTGACCAGCGATAACCCACGCTCGGAAACTCCCGATAGCATTATTGAAATGGTGCTCGAAGGTATTCCGGCTGATCAGCCGCGGCTGGTCGAAGCGGACCGGCGCAGTGCCATTGCTCAGGCAGTGTCTCAGGCTCGGGCTGGCGATATCGTGCTGATTGCGGGGAAGGGCCATGAAACCTATCAGGAAATTCATGGTGAACGGTTCGCCTTTTCCGATCTGAGTGAAGCGCAGCAGGCGCTGGAGGCGCGGGTATGATCGGCAGCTGGTCACTGACAACTTTACAGCAGGCGCTGGGTTCAACGCTCAGCGCGACGATGCACGGCGATGCCGGTTTTGAGCGGGTCTGCACTGATACCCGGGCTATTACGCCGGGGGATCTGTTTGTTGCGCTTAGAGGGCCTAATTTTGATGGCCACCAGTTTCTTGCTCAGGCCAAAGCGGCCGGGGCACGTGCGGCGGTGGTTGATAGTCTGCAGCCGGTTGACCTGCCCCAGTGGCAGGTTAACGATACCCGTATTGCGCTGGGCCAGATCGCCCGGCTGAACCGGGAGCGCTTTGGTGGCCCGGTGTTTGCAATAACGGGTTCAAGCGGCAAAACCACGGTGAAAGAGATGCTGTCGACGGTGTTGGGGTTACAGGACAGCGTACTGGCTACCCGTGGCAACCTGAACAACGACATTGGCGCGCCGCTGACCCTGCTGGAACTGAGCGATCAGCACCAGCAGGCGGTGATCGAACTGGGTGCCAGCGGCGGGGGAGAAATCGCCTACACCGTTGCATTAGCTCAGCCTGATGTGGCAGTGCTGAATAATGCCATGGGTGCACACCTGGAGGGCTTTGGCTCGCTACAGGGTGTGGTGCGGGCCAAGGGCGAAATTTTTGCGGGCCTGAGTGCTACAGGCTGTGCGGTGATCAATCTTGATGATGACAACGCCAGCTACTGGTTACAGCAGACCGACGGCCAGCGCCGGCTGACCTTTGGTATTGATAATCCGGTAGCAGATATTCAGGCCACTGATCTGCAATTACAGGTCAGTGGCTGTTATCAGTTTGCCCTGGTACAGGGTGAGCAGAAGGTTCGTGTTGCTTTGCCGGTGATGGGGCGGCACATGGTTGCTAATGCGCTGGCCGTTGCGGCGGCCTGCCGGGCTCAGGGGATCGACTTCAGTCAGATTAGCCATGGGCTTGAGGCATTTGTGCCGGTGCCCGGGCGGATGTGCCCGCTGACAACGCCGCAGGGCTGTCAGCTGATAGATGATTGTTATAATGCCAATCCCAGCGCAGTCCGGGCAGCGATTGATGTGCTGGCCAGCCTGCCTGGTAAGCAGATTCTGGTGCTGGGTGATATGGGCGAGCTGGGTCCCGATACGGCCCGGCTGCATACTGAAGTGGGTATTTATGCCGCTGAGCAGGGTATTGGCCAGTTACTGGTCAAAGGTGAGCTGAGTCAGCATACCGTAGCCGGCTTTTTACAGGCCGGTGGTAGCTCGGCTGAGCTGTTTAGCAGTCATGAAGCGTTAATTGCGTATCTGGCGCCGCTGTGTGACGCAGCGAGCCGGGTACTTGTTAAAGGGTCTCGCAGTGCGGCGATGGAAAAGGTTATTCACGCACTGATGGAAGGAGTTTGATCGCCAATGTTGTTATTACTGGCAGATTTTCTGTCGCAATTTTATAGCGGCTTCGCCGTATTTCAGTACCTGACCCTGCGCGGCATCCTGGGGATTCTGACAGCGCTGGTGATCTCGCTGATGGCCGGGCCGGTATTGATCCGTCGCTTGCGTGAGCGACAGATTGGTCAGTCGGTAAGGGATGATGGCCCACAGAGTCATCTGAGCAAGTCGGGCACGCCAACCATGGGCGGTGCGCTGATTATCCTGGCGATTGGTATCAGTACTCTGCTGTGGGCGGATCTGAGTAACCGCTTTATCTGGATTGTGCTGGCAGTGACGCTGATCTTCGGTGCTGTGGGCTGGGTAGATGACTACCGCAAAGTCGTTGAGAAGAGCTCTCGCGGCCTGCCTGCACGCTGGAAGTACCTGTGGCAGTCGGTGGGTGGTTTTGGTGCGGCGCTGGTACTGTACTTTACTGCCCAGACCCCGGCTGAGATCAACCTGATCGTGCCGTTTATGAAGGACATGGTAATCCCGATGGGGGCGTTCTTTATCGTCTTCACCTACTTCGTGATTGTGGGTACTTCCAACGCGGTGAACCTGACCGATGGCCTGGACGGTCTGGCGATTATGCCGACGGTAATGGTAGCGGCGGCGCTGGCGGTATTTGCCTATATGGCTGGTCATGCAAGCTTTGCCGATTACCTGCTGATTCCCTATGTGGCCGGTGCCGGTGAGCTGATTGTTTTCTGTGGTGCCATTGTCGGTGCCGGATTAGGCTTTCTCTGGTTTAACACCTATCCAGCACAGGTATTTATGGGCGATGTGGGTGCTCTGGCGCTGGGTGCTGCGTTGGGTGTGGTTGCCGTTATTGTGCGTCAGGAGCTGGTGCTGGTGATTATGGGCGGCGTCTTTGTCGCAGAAACCATTTCGGTGATCCTGCAGGTGGCATCGTTCAAACTGACGGGACGCCGGATATTCCGTATGGCACCGTTGCACCACCATTTTGAGCTTAAAGGCTGGCCTGAGCCACGGGTGATTGTGCGGTTCTGGATTATTACCGTGATTCTGGTGCTGATTGGTCTGGCATCTCTGAAGATTCGATAAAGCGATAAGGGCTCGAATGGAACTGATAGTAAGCGATCAACTGCGAATTGTTGTCGGGCTGGGTGCGACGGGCTTGTCCTGTGCCCGGTACCTGGCGCGCACAGGCGCGCCTTTTGCTGTTGTTGATAGCCGTGAAACACCGCCTGGGCTGGCTGAGCTTGAAGCGCTTTGCCCGGAGGTTGAGGTGCGTTGCGGCCCGCTGGACGGTGACTTCCTCAGCCAGGCTCATGAGCTTATTCTCAGCCCGGGTGTGGCGAAAGCGCAGCCTGCCATTGCACAGGCCGTAGCGGCGGGGGTGAAACTCAGCGGTGATATTGATCTGTTCTGCCGTGAAGTATCGACGCCAATCATTGCCATTACCGGTGCTAATGCCAAAAGTACCGTGACCACCCTGGTAGGTGAGATGGCGGTTGCCGCTGGTATCAATGTCGGTGTGGGTGGAAATCTGGGCCTGCCGGTGCTGGATCTGCTGGCACTGGGCAAGCGTGATTTGTACGTGCTGGAGCTATCCAGCTTCCAGCTGGAAACCACCCATGATTTGCGGGCCACGGTAGCTACGGTGCTGAATATCAGTCCGGACCATATGGACCGTTACCGCGATCTGCAGGATTACTATCAGGCCAAGCATCGGGTCTATCGTGGTTGTCGCCATGCGGTGTCCAACCGCCAGGATGCGCTGACTGCGGCGTTGTTGCCGATGGGCGTGCCCAGCAGCAGTTTCGGTACCGATAAGCCGGACCTGAAACAGTTTGGTGTGCTCGAGCACAATGGCGAAGATTATCTGGCGCGGGGTATTACCCCATTGATGCCCGTCTCTGCGATGAAGCTGCGCGGCGAGCACAATGTTGCCAACGCGCTGGCCGCGCTGGCGCTGGGCGAAGTGGCGGGGCTACCGCTGACGGCCATGCTGGCAGCGCTACAGGCATTTGTTGGACTGGAACACCGCTGCCAGTGGTTGCGTGAGCATACAGGCGTAGACTGGTTTAACGACTCCAAGGGGACGAATGTGGGGGCCACGGTCGCCGCGCTGGAAGGACTGGGGCCGACACTGGCTGCTGACAGCCGTATTGTTCTGATCGCCGGTGGCGAGGGTAAAGGCGCTGATTTCAGTCCGTTAGCTGAGTCGGTGCAGCGTTTTGTCCGTTCAGCAGTACTGATTGGTCGGGATGCCGATAAAATCGATGCTGCGCTGGCGGTTGAGACGGTCAGGGCCAGCGATATGGCAGATGCCGTGGCCCGTGCGGCACAACTGGCGCAACCCGGTGATCTGGTTC
>JAIBDV010000182.1 GCA_024686055.1 Neptuniibacter sp. | reverse complement strand
TCTGATTTCGGTTAGATTGAATTTAGGTCTGTAGCAATATTAAACAATGATAATTATCTTGAAGGATTATGGTATGTCAGACGTACAGCTTAGACTGATTAACGAGTCAAACGATCAAAATAATGTAGAGTTTGTAATTTTTTCTAAAAATACTGCCACGGCTAGCGCTGAAGAAGAAGCCGTTATCTGGAGAGTCATCCAGAACCTGGGGCGGGGAGACTATCACCCGTTTGTATACCCTTCGGCTGTAACGGTGAACGCAGTGGATAGCTGGGGCAATCATACTCCGTCAATGAATGCGGAACCTGGTCAGCTGTTTGCTATGGTGAAAGACAACTCGGGTGATGTGCTCGCAATGCTTGATCAGGGGGCTGCAGCCAAACAGTACCAGATTGAAAACCAGCTCCCGGCTGGTGAAATCACAGCTAATACATATAAAGATGGAAAATTATTTGCCACTAAAACAGGCCTGCTGCCGAGCCAGACAGCGGTGTTTGAGTTTGAACCTGTCATCTACATTGGTGTTGTATCGCAAGCTATAGAAGGGAAGGTAATAAACTCGGCAATTATGTCAGATATCGATACAGAGATTTCCCTACAGGGTGTCGCCTCTGCTGACATTGTTGTGACCGGGGGGGGGCGTGGTCCGGCGGCTAAGCCATTTGAGTTTACGTTGAAAAATATAGTGATGGCTTAAATTAAATGTCAGATATTGCTGGATGAGCAGGCCCTGCGGGCCAGACTGGCAGAAGCACCTGCGCATTCAGCGTCTGTTTATCGACCTGGAACAATGGCAACGAATGATGCGCCTATCGGGGCTACGGTTTCAGTATGTCATGGGCTGTGTCGCCCAGCTGTAGAATGCCACTGGGCGAAGCAGGGTGGAGGCTCGCGCAGCAATTGTATCGGTATAAGCCGATATGTGTTCAACTGGTATTTTCTTGATCTGCCTGCCCCGCATTCGCCTGGCAATTTCCACGGCGTGTCGTTATTCTTGCTCTCACCTTCAGGGATAGCAGCAACAAAAGGGCAAGGATATGACCCGGATTCTGATTTTTCTCACCGTTCTTTCTAGCATTATTATCACCACCGGCTGTTCGAATAACAGCATCTATCGCGATACCTTCAATAAGGAATGCGAGTATGTCAAAGAGGGTGACTGCGCCAGGAATGCGCGACAGGTTGCCAACCCTCACAGTGATCGCGAGTATCGCCTTGGCTTTATCGAATACGATGACCAGGGGCAATTGCGCGACCCACAGCAACAAGGTTCAGTGATTGACGGCTATCTGGACATCGCCAGCAAGGAAGATGTTCTGATGCTGGTGTTTGTGCATGGCTGGCACCACAACGCTTCACCGGAAGGCACCAATATCCAGGGCTTTCGAAAAATGCTCGCCTCCGTATCGGAATCAGAAGCACGGTATGCGCGCAAGCAAGGCCGCGATCGTCGTACAGTTCTCGGCGCTTACATTGGCTGGCGTGGCGAGTCTGTAGACATCGAGTACCTGAACACCGTCACTTTCTGGGATCGAAAAAACACCGCCCACGAAGTGGGTCACCAGGGTGTTAGCAGCGCGCTGCTCAAGTTAGAGGAAATGATTAACGTCGGCAACGCCATGCAGCACCAGCCACCACCTTACAGCAGCCGCATGGTGGTTATCGGCCACAGTTTTGGTGGTGCAGTGGTGTTCGGTTCTCTGCAGAAAATCATGCTTGACCGGTTTATTGATTCACGGCGTGACAAAAATTACGCTGGCCAGGCAAAGGGCTTTGGTGACATGGTGGTACTCATGAATCCCGCCTTCGAAGCAATGAGGTTCACCCCGTTGCTGGAGCTTTCTCAGGAAAAATGTCGTGGCTACTTTCAGGGCCAATTGCCACGTCTGGCAATACTGACTTCAGAAACCGATTACGCCACCAAGCATGCCTTTCCCGCCGGGCGCTTTTTCTCGACATTTTTTGAAAGCCATAAAACCATGGCGCGTCACGAATGCCAGGGTACCGGCAGCGCTAACATGAAAAGCGTGGACATCAGTCAGGGCAAAGCCGATTACAGCGCTGTGGGGCATTTCGAACCTTACCTGACCCATCGTATTAATCCGGCGAAAGATAAAGATACGGCGACGTTTAATTTACAGCAGGCCTATCAGGACTGGTCGGCCAGTGACCCATCAAAAGCCGATATCTTCAGCAGCGTCACCCTGGAAAACAAGGGCCGTACAACTGCCCGTAACCCGTATATGAACATTCAGGTGGATGAAGAATTAATGGATGGGCATAACGACATCTGGAGAGATGAAATAGCGCAGTTTGTACGGGAGTTGATTACGGTCTCGACGACACCGGAAGAGGTTTACCAGAATTTGGGTCAGTAATTAATTCTGTAAGTTGTTATAAATCGGGCAGGGTGAAGGTTTGTTGAACTTTACCAAACCTTCACCCTGCTTCTGATTTTAATTGAGTGAAGCTGGAGTAGCAGAATAAGTTCGACAGTCTGAACGTTGATTTTAAAATAATTGATCAGAGATAAGATATGATTAAAATGAATGATGTAAACATCAGTGAATCCAGCTTTGATGATGTGAACCTTGCTAAAACAACATTCAATAATGTGAATCTGAGTCAGTCGAGATTCAAGAATATTGATATGACTAAATCTGTGTTCAAAGACGTATGCTTTATCGATGCAGAGATATCTGGCTCGAACCTGTCGGGTATGAAGATCAATGGAGTGCTAGTAGCAGAGCTATTGGCTGCATACGCAGCGCAGACACGCTGATCAGTTATCCTGGGTCGATGATAATGGCTATATTTTTGTAACGTTATATTAATGAGAGGGGTTTTATTTTCCTCTCATTAATAATTTATAAAAGTTGTTTAAATCTTTGGTGCTAAAGACGTTAACAGCTCTGAATTTGTTGGGTATTTCTTTAGTAATTCAACCAGCTTTTTGGCACCCTCTGCAGGTTTAAGGCCAGTAAGTGCTCTTCGTAAAGTTCTTACATTCTCAATATCTTTCGAGTCTATAAGAAGTTCTTCTCGGCGGGTACTGCTTTTAGCAATGTCCAGCGCAGGGAAAATCCGCTGACCCACAGCCTCGCGTGAGAGCACGATTTCCATATTACCCGTGCCCTTGAATTCCTCAAAGATCACCTGATCCATTCGGCTTCCAGTATCAACGAGTATGGTTGCTAGAATCGTAAGCGAACCGCCATTTTCAATGTTTCTGGCTGCGCCAAACATTTTCCGTGGGATTTCCATAGCTCTGGCGTCAAGCCCGCCCGACATTGTACGGCCACTGCTTTTACGCTCGGCATTATGGACGCGTGAGAGCCTTGTGAGAGAGTCAATGACAATCATTACATTATGGCCTTCGCCGGCTTCCTTGCGGGCAATGTTAAGAAGATTGTCGGCTACACGGACGTGTTGCTCATAACTTTCATCCGAGGATGAGGCGTGTACCTGTGCTGGCACGTTGCGCTTAAAATCGGTCACTTCTTCCGGTCGCTCATCAATGAGTAACGCATAAAGTTTTATTTCGGGATAAGCTTCGCCAACCGCCTGACAAATATGTTTTAAAATTGTCGATTTCCCAGAGCCCGGTGGAGCAACAATCAAACCTCGCTGTCCCATTCCGATTGGAGCAATTAAATCCATCGCGCGGGTGGTGAGTTGCTGAGAACCTGATTCCAGGCAAATACACGGTGAAGGATGGATAGCGACGCCATTTAAAAAACGTTTTTGTGGGTCGTTATCAAATACATTTTTATCCACCTCATTTTCTTGTTCGGCGTCTTTATTTTTTTTCACTTTTAAAGATAATATTTTTCTTGTCATGATGTCGGTTTACATCTCTGGATAATTAATTTTTCAGCGTGTTTGCAGTAGTCTAGTTATTCTAACCTGGCTTTACCAGTGCCTTTCCCGCTGCGTTCGCGGGGCCTCTTTGTGTGGTCGGAATGCAGGCTGCAGTGATGGTTTCGAACACCGATGGTAGTAGGTTATAGAGTGGCTGGCGCTGCTGCTGACGCCACTATGCCGAATGACTACCAGCTGATACTACAGGTTCATGGGGCTAAGGTGGATGCAGGGTGAAGGTTATTGGCAAGGTTCAGGGAAAACCCTGGCAGTCTTGTGGAGCCGGGCTTAAAGGGCAGGGGCTTCCCGGTGGGGCGTCGGTCCCACCGGTGTGCTGTTGCATCGGGCGGTGGGGCCGCGGCCCCTGGCTGCAACGTTTCGGGTTACTGAATGCTTGCTAGATCGTTATCCATAACGGTATGTTCAGCAATCAGTGTTACGCCATTTTTTAGCCATTGTCCGCTGGGATCGCTGATCTGTAACTGAATGGTTTCATCCTGCTCGACGATCATATCGCCGTAAATTTTCACGGCAATGGCAGCGCTTTTCTGTCCGGCGTCGATGGTTACCCAGCCTGACACCGCTTCGTAATCGCTTCCGGCCGTCGCTGTTCCTCCTGCCGTCTCGTACCAGAGTGTCATCGCTTCAGATGCCGTGCGGTTGGTGCTTAGCAGGAAGTAGTTATCAATGCTGCCTGTGTCAGGCTCATCGAACACTTTAAGGACTTCATCTGGTGTTGTAGGGACGTCAGGGGGAGTGGTCGTCGAGGGTATTTCGGTGCTGAAACTGATCGCAGCCGACAGCGCTGCCATATCGTACAGGTTGCTGACCGGTAGCTGGATCACTGTGTTGTTCAAAGACGCGCCGCTTACCCCGCCGTTACCGTTGATAAAGAGCCAGCATGTTTCGTAATACCGGAAAAATACCAGTTGATCTGACAGCGTACTGTCGGAGCGGATTTGAGCTTCTATCTCACTAATATTATTGAGGCTGGCATCAGGCTGATAGATCTGATCGGCGATCTGGTAGTGCCCATCGGTCACGAATATCAGTTTATCTTCACTGGCATTAAAGTCGCCCAGTAAGTCGGTGCTGTTTGAGGATATGTTTTCTGCAGATATAAAGACAAAGCTGTCTTGCCCGCTGCCGCCATATGCATTGCTCCAGCTGTCTGGGTCATCCAGCAGGACATCGTTGCCGGCTCCGGCATCAGCATTTCTAAGGGTATCGCCGAAGGCAATATAGTCGGCCTGGTCGCTGGTTATGACCCACTCAATATTGCTGAGCTGATCCTGCCCGATGATCTCGGTCGCCTGTGCTGTTGCGCCGACAGACGTTCCTGTTGTTACCGTTATGCCATTGACGGTGAGGGTGTGTCCGCTGTCATTGATAATGGCGGTTGCGGCTGTGGTGTCCAGCAGATCCTGACCGGCTCGGCCATCCAGCCGATCGTTACCCGCGCCTGCAATGATGTGATCGAACTGGCTGCCTCCATAGATGTAATCATCCCCGGCGCCCGCATCAATATAACTATCCAGCGAGCCGTTATGAGTAATGACATCGGTGTCTGTGCCGCCCTCCAGTAATGTGCGGATACTGCCCATATGAAGGCTGAGATACCTGCCGTCATGATCACTCAGCTGGATCAGAGTTTCAGCCGTGTCGCCCTGGGCTGCGGCATAGATATAACTGTGGGTGATGTCTCCCATCACGGTGAATACCACCAGCTGGTTCGCCGGTAGTGAGCGTACCGCACTCAGCCCGGCTTCCAGTGTGCTGAAGGTGTCAGCTAGCTGCGAAAAATTGTAACCCGCCAGCTCGCGGAGTTCGACGCTGTCGCTCCAGTATCCGACAATGAAATCACTGATGGTCGCCGTGTGTGTGATGTTGGACTGACCCAGGTTGAACCGAAAGCGATCGGCGCCAGCGCCCCCCGATAGATAATCAGCGCCGCCATTGCCGATCAGAATATCATCGCCGTCACCGGCCGTAATCTCATCATTCAGTGTGCTGCCAGTCAGCAGGTTATCGCCGCTGTCGCCGGTCACAACGTTAAGAATCTCGCCGGGTAAAAAGCTGCTTGTCGAAGCGCTGGAGCTTAGCTGGCGCGAAAAAACCTGACGGCTGGACTGATCAATAACATCATATATAGGCATGACACATCCTTGCGAGACTGGGGATTCAATGGGTGGTGGGTATCACGGCTTGAATAACATAGAGCACGCATCCTGCTGCTTGCCGGTGTTAATCAACAGGAGCAGGACGGAAATATCCTAAGGGAACAGCCGTGCTGAGTTCTGTTTGTTCTGATTGGGCGTGGTGTGGTCGGTTTTAGAACAGGGCTCGTACGATCAGTATATTGAACGCAAGTAGAGCCGGTCCGGGTGGTCGAAATAAGAGTATGAATCATATTCAAGATTAAAATAAGGCGATTGAAGTAATAGCGTTCGCAGTGTTGTTTATATGACAACGGTTATCATAAAGACAACTTCCGGAGTGTGATGACCTCCGGCCGCACAGTGAAGGTGGGTGCAGGGGTTATCAGTGGGACGAATCCAGTGGGAGTGGTGCAGAGCCTGGCAGGCTTATGTT
>JAIBDV010000184.1 GCA_024686055.1 Neptuniibacter sp. | reverse complement strand
GTTGCAACTGGCGATCCGGCCGGAAGATATTCGGGTTCGTCACAATGGCGACGCCACTAACCGGCTGGCAGCCGATGTTGAGTCGATTGAATTTCTGGGCTCGTTTGTCCGCTCAGAATTGAAAGTGCGTGGCATGAAGCACCGGCTGGTGGCGGATTTCTCCATGAACGATGTCCGTGATCTGAATATTCAGCATGGCTCTGAACTGATGCTGGATCTGCCAAGCCAGCGCTTGCACCTGTTCGAGGGTGCGCTATGAAGTCTGCTGTACTGAATCGGCCGCTGCGCATTCAACTGCAGGGCCTGGGACGGGATCAGCTGATTCAGGCTCTGGGGTTATGCCTGGGGATTGGCGGGCTGATGCTGGCCATGGTGCTACCGCTATGGGCCATCCTGTCGAAAAGTGTGCAGGACAAAGCAGGGAACTATATCGGCCTGCAGAATTTTATCGAGTATGCCGCCAGCCCCAGCCTGTTTAGCTCGGTCACTCACTCGCTGACCATCGCCATGGTAACCACGGCGGTGGTCTTGAGCCTGGCACTGTTAACGGCCTATGCGCTGACCCGCAGTTGTATGCCGTTTCGCGGCGTAATCCGGGTGGTGATGATGGCACCGATCTTTGCGCCATCGCTGTTGCCGGCGATCTCACTGGTGTACATTTTTGGTAACCAGGGGGTGCTGAAAAGCTGGCTGCTGGGTGAGACCATTTATGGCCCGATCGGTATTGTGATCAGTCTGGCGTTCTGGTGTTTTCCAGCCGCCACCATGATCCTGATCACCGCGCTGTCCAACACCGATGCCCGACTCTATGAGTCGGCTAAAGCGTTGCGGACCAGCCCGCTGCGAACCTTCTTTACCGTGACTCTGCCTTCCATCAAGTATGGTCTGATGAGTGCGGGCTTTGTGGTATTTACCCTGGTAATCACTGATTTTGGTGCGCCCAAAGTGATTGGTGGCCAGTACAACGTGCTGGCTACGGATATCTATAAACAGGTGATCGGTCAGCAGAACTTCCAGATGGGCGCGGTGGTGTCGGTGATTCTGTTACTGCCTGCCATGCTGGCCTTTGCCGTTGATCGCTGGGTGCAACGCAAACAGGTGGCGTTGCTCAGTGCCCGGGCTGAACCTCTGCAGCCGAAACCGGAAAAACGTAAAGATCTGACGTTGCTGCTGCTCTGTCTGCCGGTGATCGCCACCATTGTGGGGGTGCTGGGGATGGCCGTTTACGCCTCACTGGTGACGTTCTGGCCCTACAACCTTGAACTATCGTTTAGTAATTATCAGTTTGATCTGATGGACGGCGGTGGCTGGGGGGCCTATTTCAACTCGTTACAGCTGGGGTTATGGGTCGCGCTGGTGGGCACTGGGCTGATTTTCACCAATGCTTACCTGGTGGAAAAAGTGCCACAGATGAAACTGCTGCGTGGCCTGATGCACTTCAATGCGATGATTCCGTTAGCGGTGCCCGGGCTGGTGCTGGGGCTGGCCTATATCTTCTTCTTTAATCAGCCAGGTAATCCGCTCAGTAGCCTCTACGGCACCATGGCTATTCTGGTGATCTGTACCATTGCTCACTACTACACCGTCTGCCACCTGACTGCCGTAACGGCACTGAAGCAGATTGACCCGGAGTTCGAATCGGTCTCTGCCTCGCTGAAGGTGCCGTTCTATATCACCTTCTGGCGGGTGACGTTGCCCGTCTGTTTACCCGCCCTGCTGGATATTTCAATCTACCTGTTTGTGAATGCGGTCAATACGGTCTCGGCGGTGGTGTTCCTGTACTCCACCGATACCATGCTGGCCTCAGTGGCGGTGCTAAATATGGATGACGCCGGTGATATTGCCCCGGCAGCGGCAATGGGCGTGTTACTGATGCTGACCTGCTTCGCCGCCAAACTGATCCACTGGCTGCTGTCACGGCATTTGTTGCTGCGCACTCAGGCCTGGCGGCTGCGTTAAGAGAGCACTGAGTGACAACGTTCATACTGAAGTCCCGGATGGCAGCATCCGGGATTTTTTTTATCATTTCACTGGTGTATACCAGTTGATCCATGACCAGCGGTTTCCAGCCCTGGCGCTGACAGAGTGAGAGAACGGATGTCATATAGCTATACACGCAGGTACACCGGTCCGGTAAGCGCGGTGGTTTTTGACTGGGCGGGTACCATGATTGATTTCGGCTCACTGGCACCGGTGATGGCCTTTACCCGGTTGTTTGCGGACAACGGGGTAACGCTCAGTGAAGCTGAAGTACGGGGCCCGATGGGTGTTGAGAAGCGTCAGCATATTGAACAGCTGCTGGCGATGCCCCGAGTGGCTGAGGCCTGGCAGGTTGCTCAGGGCAGCCCGGCGGGTGAAGCGGAGATCGACCGTTTGTACGCCGATTTTATTCCACTGCAGACGGCCGTGATTGCCGAGCGCTCGGAGCTGATCCCCGGGGCAGCAGCAACGGTGGCGTTCTTGCAGGATAATGAGATCCGGGTGGGGGCCAATACCGGCTATGCCCGGGATATGACCGGCGAGATGATCAAACGGGCGGCAGAGCAGGGTTATCAACCCGGCTCCTGTGTCTGCGCGACGGATGTACCCCGTGGCCGACCGTACCCGCATATGCTGTGGCAGAACCTGCTGGAACTGGAAGTGGAAGCTGTGCAGGCGGTGGTCAAAGTAGATGATACGGTGGCCGGGATTGAAGAAGGGCTCAATGCCGGTTGCTGGACGGTGGCGGTGGCAGTGTCGGGTAACGAGGTGGGGCTTGATCTGCCAGAGTGGCAAGCGCTGTCTGAGGACGAACAGGAGATAAAACGTAACCTGGCCAGTGCCCGGCTACAACGCGCAGGTGCCCATTATGTGATTGATTCGGTAGCGGAGCTGCCTGCTGTTATTGATGATATTGAGGTGCGGCTGAGCGAGGGTGAACAGCCCTGAATTTGTAAGGCCAGTGTATGCTTATACTGGCCTTACGATTGGATTCAGCTGAGCCGGATCAGTTCATGTAGCTGGTCGTTGGACAGCTCGGTCAGCCAGGTCTCGCCACTGGCGACGGTCAGGTTTGCCAGTTCTTTTTTCTGCTGGATCATGGCGTCGATCTTCTCTTCAAAACTGTGCTCGGTGATCAGCCGATGCACCAGTACACGCTGCTGCTGACCGATACGGAAAGCACGGTCGGTTGCCTGGGCTTCGACCGCCGGGTTCCACCACAGATCATAATGGACCACCTGGCTGGCGGCTGTCAGGTTGAGGCCGGTGCCCGCCGCCTTTAATGACAGAATCATCAGGCGGGTACGGTTATCCTGCTGGAAGTTATCTACCATGGCATCGCGCTGGTCTCGGGACAGGCCGCCGTGGAAAAACGGTGCTTCAAGGTCCAGTTCGGCGCGGATCTGTTTCTGTAGCAGTTCGCCCATCCGGGTGTACTGGGTGAATATCAGCACTTTCTCATCGGCTTCGTCGGCTTCACGCAGTAGCTCAACCAGCGCTGCCAGTTTTCCGGACTCTTCGGTTACTGCCTGATCGTGGCCCAGATACTGGGCCGGGCTGTTACAGATCTGCTTCAGGGCGTTGAGTAGTTTCAGAATCAGCCCGCGGCGTTCTATATCTTCACTGGCTTTCTCCAGCAGTGCCATCTGCTGATCAATGGTGGCCTGATAGAGGGCGGCCTGTGTCGGGCTCAGCTGGCAGTAGCGGTTACTTTCCAGCTTATCGGGCAGGTCGCTGATAATGGTTTTATCGGTTTTCAACCGGCGCAGAATAAAAGGCGCTGTCAGCTGGCGGAATTGCTGCAGGGTCTGTTGATCACGCTCCTTCTCGATCGGTCCGGCGTAGTTGTCCTGGAAGTATTTTGCCGTGCTCAGGTAGCCCTTGTTGGTAAAGTCGAACAGGCTCCAGTATTCACTGAGCCGGTTCTCCACCGGGGTGCCGCTCATGCCGATGCGGATGTTGGCTTTGAGCTTTTTCACGGCACGGGTCTGCTGGCTGGTGGGGTTTTTGATGTTCTGGGCCTCGTCCAGAATCAGTGCCTGCCAGTTGATTTTAGCCAGCTTGCTGTTATCGCTGCGGGCCAGGCCATAGCTGGTCAGGATGATATCGGCCTGACGGGCGGCTTTAAGATCACGCTGGGTTCCATGGTAAACCTCACAGCTCAGGCCGGGGGCAAAACGTTGCAGTTCTTTCTGCCAGTTGGTCAGCAGCGTGGTGGGGGCGACCACCAATGCTGGCTGTTCAGCCAGCAGGTTTTGTTGTTTGAGGTGCTGCAGCAGGCTGATCACCTGCAGGGTTTTCCCCAGCCCCATATCGTCGGCCAGCAGTGAGCCAAACCCCAGCCGTGCATTTTGCACCAGCCACTCAAACCCCCGCTGTTGATAAGGACGCAGCTGGGCCTGAATGCCATCCGGCAGCGGGGTGGGCGGGGCATTGAGCAGTTGATCAAACAGGCTCTGCACCCGGGCAGAAAGATCAACCCCGGCACCGTCCAGCTCACCGCTGAGGCCAGCGCGTAATAACTCTGGCCCGCTGAGGCTGGTGGGCAGGCGGTCAATTTTTTTCAGTAACAGCTGCAGTTGCTGGTTGTCGACCATGACGTACTGGTCATGCAGCCGGACCAGCCCCTGTGAGCTCTCAAGCAGCTGCCTGAAGGCATCGATACTCAGGCGCTGATCACCCAGCGCGATCTGCCAGTTAAAGCTGAGCAGCTGGCCCATATCGAGATGACTCAGATTGCTTTCACCGCTGCCCGCTTCATCGCTATCCAGCGCCAGATTTAACCGTGGCCGGGCCAGTTTCTGCAGTGCTTTAGGCAGCAGGATACGAATGCCCAGTGCTTCCAGTGCCGGTAATACCGACGTCAGCACGGGGCCCAGTTCTTCCAGTGTCAGGCTGAGGCTGGTGGCCGGGGTACGGCTGTAGAGCGCTTCCAGCAGGGGGAAATAGTCAGACAGCAGGGCCAGATCCGTGAGCACGCCCAGTCGAGTGTCGGACAGGTCGGGTTCGGTTAGCAACTGAGCCAGTGGCAGCAGGCTGTGATCGGTTTCGACCTGAATTGTCAGGCTGAAACTGTCCAGTTCAGCTGGAATGCTATTGATCTGAATCAATAACCGGTGGCTGCGCTGGGTCAGATAGAGCGGACTGAGCCAGTGGTGGATAACGCGGGGTTGCTCCAGGTTGTCGAAACGCTCGAACGGCTGGGGCTGCTGATTACAGAACAGTTGACCAAACGGGTCTGCCTGCTGGGGCTGAGGAGCACGGCTGAAACCCTGCCTGATCAGGCTGTTGATAAGCTGCTGTAGCGCACTGTGAATCTGTTGTTGAGCATCGCTGAACAGAACATCACTGGCTGAGTCCGCCTGCATCAGCACCAGGTCCGGCGGGCAGGCTTCGATCAGCATCTCCAGTAACGTGGTTGCCTCAGTGCAGAACGGAGCCGGTTGCCAGTGAATCAGCAGGGCATTGTCGCTGTTGTAACGGGCGGCAGGCACCATGGCTTGTCGTTGCACCAGCTTCAGTGCCAGCCGGTACAACTGCCGCCATAGCAGTAGTTGTGAACTGAGCCGGTCATCATGGCAACCATTGAGCGCCTGCAACAGTTGCAGTAACTGGTCGTTCAGATTGTTGGTGCTGCTGTGAGGTTGTGTTTGCAGGCAGGGCTGTTCGGTGAGATCAATCGTTTCCCCCTGGTTCATGACTTCCAGCAGGGTGCCGTTGCTATCAATCAGCAACTGCAGGGCGGGAAGCTGATCTTCACTGGCCCAGGGTGACACCGGTTCAACAGGGTAGAGCAGACGCAGAGCGACCTGGGCAGCGCGTTTGCAGTGGGCTTTCAGGATGGGGTGGAAGCTTTTGGGATGGAACAGGGTCTGGCTGGACAGAATGCTGAAGCTGCGTTCGGCCAGCTCGGGCAGGGTGCTCAGATCAAAATGTTGATAGTGGCGGGCATCGGGCCGCTGCCAGTAATCAACCTGAGGCTCGTGGTGCCAGTCAGCGTTATAACGGGGTGGTTCGGACAGTGCCTGGAGTGTGGTGCCCGTGTGCTGTTCGACAGCGCTTACCAGGTCCATCCCGTGCAGGCGGAAGATCTCAAACGGATTTTTGTCGATCTCATTCGAGAGCAGGTAGAGCACGGCGGCAATATGCTTACAGGGCACCGCCCAGTCCGGGCAGCTGCAATGGGCATCCATATCGTCCCAGCTATCGGGGAACAGGTGGATATCCTGCTGTTCCAGGGCGTCATTCAGTGCTGGTGGCAGCTGGCGGTTCAATAGGCGGGACAGAAGCGGTGGGCTCTGAGTCAGCAGTGTCAGTATTTCAGCCTGTTGTGCCGGACTGAAAGTGCTCAGGCCGATACTGACTTTATAGGGCTGTCGACGGCTGCCTTCTACGCTTGCACTGACCTGGGTATCACTGATCTGCAAGCGGGTAACGCTGCCCTTGTT
>JAIBDV010000239.1 GCA_024686055.1 Neptuniibacter sp. | reverse complement strand
ACAGCAGGTAAGTACCGGCGCTGGCGGCCCGGGCACCTTTGGGGTGGACATAGATCACCACCGGCACGCGGGAGGCCAGAATACGGTGGATCATCGCCCGCATACTGCTCATCAGCCCGCCGGGGGTGTCCAGAGTGACCAGTAACAGATGCACCGGGGCCTGTTCAGCCTCGTCGATGGTGCGGATCAGCAGGTCACTGCTGGCGGGGCCGATTACGCCTTGCAGCTTGAGTTGCCAGATCTGCTGGGGCTGTTCACTGCTGATTGAGGTGTTTGCCGGGATGGCTGGGTCGGTTGCGCTGGCAGCAGGGCTGAAACTCAGTGCGCAACAGAGGATAAACAGGGTCAGCAGAATATGGCGCAGGGCAGCGCTGTTGCCCGTCAGCCGGGCTGTGGATAACCGGGGTCCAGATACTGCCATACTTCGCTACCACCCATCGAGCACGCAGGCGCGCCCGGTACAATCATGCTGAAGATACCTTCAAGCATAGTACAGGGTGTCGGGTCGTCGCAGGATTGGGAAGGTGGAGCGGGGAAGGCGGGTGCAGGCCGCCTGCCAGGCTCAGTCTGCCAGGTGACCGGCGTGGAACTTCAGGTGGTCGTCGATAAAGCTGCTGATAAAGAAGTAGCTGTGATCGTAGCCCGGCTGCATCCGCAGTTGCATCGGGTATTCGGCGTTGGTGCAGGCGTGGGTCAGCGCTTCCGGTTTCAGCTGTTCACTGAGGAAGTTATCATCGGTGCCCTGATCAACCAGCATTGGCAGTTTCTGCTTGCTGCGCCGGATCAGGAAACAGGTGTCCCACTGCTGCCAGTCCTGGCGATTATCACCCAGATAGCCGGTGAAGGCTTTCTCGCCCCACGGACATTCCATCGGGTTAGTGATCGGCGAAAAAGCGCTGACTGACTGATAGCGGTCCGGGTTTTTCAGCGCGCAGATCAGTGCGCCATGGCCGCCCATGGAGTGGCCGCTGATGCTGCGTTTGCCATTAAACGGGAACACTTCTTCAACCAGCGCAGGCAGCTCGTCGCTGACATAGCTGTACATCTGGTAGTGCTGGTTCCAGGGTGCCTGAGTGGCATTGATATAGAACCCCGCGCCGGAGCCAAAATCGTAGCTGCTGTGCTCGCCGTCGAAATCCGTACCCCGAGGGCTGGTATCCGGGCAGATGATCGCCAGACCCAGTTCGGCCGCTTTGCGAAACGCCCCGGCTTTCTGGCTGAAGTTTTCATCGCTGCAGGTCAGGCCGGACAGCCAGTACAGAAAGGGTACGGCCTGTTCTTCTGCCTGGGGGGGCAGGTACACAGCGAACACCATGTCGCAGTTCAATGTGCTTGAGGTGTGACGGTAACGCTTGAGCCAGCCGCCAAAGGCTTTGTTCTGGCTGATCAGTTCCAGGGACATAAACACTCCTTAAAACAAGGCCCGCACATGGCGGGCCTGAGGGCTAAATCAGAACAGCACCACGGAACGGATGCTCTTGCCTTCGTGCATCAGATCGAAGGCCTTGTTGATGTCTTCCAGCCCCATGGTGTGGGTCACGAAGTCATCAATTTTGATCTCGCCGTTGATGTACTGCTCAACGTAACCTGGCAGCTCGCTGCGGCCCTTAACGCCACCGAAGGCGGTACCACGCCAGACTCGCCCGGTAACCAGCTGGAATGGACGGGTGCTGATCTCTTTGCCTGCACCGGCTACACCGATGATCACGGACTCGCCCCAGCCTTTATGGCAGCATTCCAGTGCGGAACGCATCAGGTCCGGGTTACCGATACATTCGAAGGAGTAATCAACCCCGCCGTCAGTCAGCTCGACGATCACATCCTGGATCGGGTCGTTGTAGTTGCGCGGGTTGATAAAGTCGGTGGCACCGAGCATACGGGCCATTTCGAACTTATCTTCGTTGATATCAATGGCGATGATGCGCTCGGCTTTGGCCAGCACGGCGCCCTGAATAGTGCTCAGGCCAATACCGCCCAGGCCGAAGACTGCCACCGTAGAACCTGGCTCAACTTTGGCGGTGTTCAGAACTGCACCGATACCGGTGGTAACACCACAACCCAGCAGGCAGACTTTATCCAGTGGCGCTTCCTTGTTGATCTTGGCCACGGCGATCTCAGGCATCACGCTGTATTCAGAGAACGTGGAGGTGCCCATGTAGTGGAAGATCGGCTGGCCCTTGTAGGAGAAACGGCTGGTGCCGTCTGGCATCAGGCCTTTACCCTGGGTAGCGCGGATCGCCTGACACAGGTTGGTTTTACCCGACTTACAGAATTTACACTCACCACATTCAGGGGTGTACAGCGGAATAACGTGATCGCCAGGTTTGACGCTGGTGACACCCGGGCCCACCTCTTCAACCACACCACCGCCTTCATGGCCCAGAATCGCCGGGAAGATGCCTTCCGGGTCATCACCGGACAGGGTGAAAGCGTCCGTGTGGCAGACACCGGTCGCAACCATGCGTACCAGCACTTCGCCAGCCTGTGGGCCCTGAACGTCAACCTCGACGATCTCCAGTGGTTTACCTGCAGCCCAGGCGACAGCGGCGCGTGATTTCATGGTGTTTCCTCGTACGAATAATTTGTGTTGTGCACAGTCTAGTGCATGGTCTGCCATCGGCGATATAGTGTTCCTGAACAGACACTTTTGCACAGGAGCAACAATCAAGGTGAATCGTTGGGAAGGTATCGAAGCCTTTGTTCAGGTAGTACGGCTTGGCACGCTGTCAGCGGCGGCCCGTGAGTTACAGGTATCGGTGTCCCATATCAGCCGCAGTATCAGTCGGCTGGAGAACAGTCTGGGGGCTCAGCTGCTGTTTCGCACCACCCGCAGTGTGCGGCCAACGGAAGTGGGCAAGGCCTATTTTGAGCAGTGCCAGTTGCTGCTGGATGGTTTTGGCCAGGCAGAACAGCAGGTGCGTGATTACCAGTCGGAGCCTACGGGTCTGTTACGGCTCAGCTGCGGCACGGTGTTTGGTGAGCGTTATGTCGCCCCGCTGATCAACGATTTTATGCGCCACTATCCGGGGCTGGAGCTGGATCTGCATTTAAGTAACCGCACCGTCGATCTGGTCCGCGATGGTTATGATCTGGCGATCCGCATGGGCATGTTGCGGGACTCGGCGCTGGTGGGGCGGCGGCTCTGTGCCCGGCGTGAACATATCGTCGCCTCGCCGGATTACCTGCAACGCTATGGCGAACCCGATTCTGTGTCGGCGCTGGTGGCCCACCAGTGCCTGATTGGTTCCAATGAGCAATGGCGCATTCAGACCGAAGAGGGGGTACGTGATCTGCGGGTACGTGGCCGCTGGCGCGCCAACTCCGGGCTGGCCGTGCTGGATGCCGCCCTTAAAGGGCTGGGCATTGCTCAGCTGCCTGATTATTACGTGGCGGGATACCTGGCCCGTGGTGAGCTGCAGCCGTTGTTACCGGCGCTGGAAATCCGCGATGCGGCCGTTTGGGCGCTGTATCCGAAAAGCCGCCATCTGGCACCGAAAGTGCGCTTGCTGGTGGAGTTTTTGCAGCAGGCTTTCAGCGCTGAATCCCCCGCCAGTCGGGCATTCGGTCGATAGCGTATGGATCCGTTAAAAAAGTCTGAAATTGTGCGGAAAGTTGTGGTTAACCGGTATACACTCGCACCTGAACAGTTAACACAACGCGACGAAGTGCGGAGACGAATCGAGCATGGCGACTGACAAGTTCGAAATCCTCAAGGAGATGGGAATTGAGGATGTTTACGATATAGAGAAGTACACCTACCGGACGGAAGGTGACACCGATATCCTCAAGATCTACTTCCACCGCCACCAGGGCGAATGGTTCTCTAAAAGCAAAAAATTCAAGTTCAAGCGAGCCCAGAAAACGGTTCCGGTCAGCGACGGTCTGGTGCCTTACCGCGCTACTACCGAACCGTCCACGTATTTTCTGAATGCGCTGGCTGAACTGGAAATACTGGTCAGCGATGAGAAAGACTCGCAGACTAAGAAAGAACAGCTGCTGGAAGAACTGGACCACCTGGAAACGGTGGTTGCACGTAAGCTGGAAGATATTCGCCGTCAGATTGACGAGCTATGATCAGCTGAGTGACCTGACTCTAGAAAGGCGTACTTCATTGAAGTGCGCCTTTTTCGATTTATATTCGAACGGGTGAATTCGGATGTAATTTTTATATTTCACCAACAATGATGAGTAAAGAAAATGAGTAAAGGTACAGTTAAGTGGTTCAATGCCGATAAAGGTTTCGGTTTCATCACTCCTGAAGATGGTGGCAAAGATCTGTTTGTTCATCACTCTGAAATTCAGGCTGGTGGTGGCTATGCAACTTTGAATGATGGCCAGGCCGTTGAATTCGAAGTTGGCCAGGGTCAGAAAGGTCCTTGTGCAAACAAAGTTACACCTGTTTAAGCTTCTTAAGCTTTGACTTGTAACGCCTCAAGAAGCGGGTGGCTACGCCACTGCTTCTTGCAGCGTTATTTTTATCACTTTTAGTTATGACAGGATGTTTTTATGAATGTTGATAAAGCTAAAAAACGAATCGCCAAACAGGTTAAAAAGGGTTGCAAAGGCTACCCTAAAATTACGTTAGCGTACTTTGGTGAAAGTGTTGATTGTGCAACAGAAGTGGTTGTTCAGTTTGCGCTGGAAGAAGGTTCAGAGGTTCAGGAAGAACGGTTTTCAAGTGACACTGATGTCAGAGAAAACGAAGTTATTCAATCGGCTTTGATTAAAATTATTGAACGAAGTAATGCTAATTCAGTAATAGAAATTGAAGGCGTTTCAATACGTTGATTTTCTGCCAGGTTGTCGAGTTGTAAGTATAATATAGCAAGTGTTTAAACGTGACATTAAAGCGCTTTTGATCTGAGTTCTGGTTGGCTTTTTTGATTACGGGGCTTAATTAAGTGTCGGTTTTGCCCTTTAATGTGGCGTCATAAATCTCAGCGGCATAAGGGTATAGGAAAGCTGCTAGAGTCTCGAATAACTACGCCAGTCATCCTCAAATATACTTCGCATGAGGTCAGGCCTTTCTGCACTAATCCTGGCTTTCTGCTAATCCAAATAAACTCGTTATTATCAAACAAATGCGGGTGTTGATAACTGGGGTCTGCCTGTCTTGAAATACTGCCCGGTTAAGCAAGCCTGTGGGACCGGTGTCCTCACCGGGAATGATCGGAGTACGCTATCGTGGACATGTATTGCGGGTGGTTCTTACTGGGTGATTTGATACTTTACTTATCCTGAAACACTGCCCGATTAAGCAAAATCTGAAGCAAACCTGTGGGACCGGTGTCCCCACCGGGAATGATCGGAGTGCGCTATCGCGGGCATGTCTT
>JAIBDV010000069.1 GCA_024686055.1 Neptuniibacter sp. | reverse complement strand
GGTCAGTACGACGGCTGCCCTGTCGAGTGTCAGGGTCACGCACATGCATATGAGCAATTGCTGCCCCGGCATTCCAGGCTTCAATCGCGGCATCGGCAATCTCTTGCGGGGTAACCGGGATATGGGGACTACGGTCGGCAGTATCACCTGCGCCGGTCACTGCACAGGTAATGATGACATCCTGATTCATAACAGTTCTTACTCTTGTTGTTTTAGTGAACCGTTGCTGTCGCCAGGAAAAACAGGCCAACAGCGTTGGGCTGCTATTCAAATTACCGGGATGGGAGGGGAGGTTTTGCCAGGATCCGACGAGTATTTGCCCAAAAACGAGTAAACATTCACAATGGCGCAAATAGACCGTTCATAGTTTTTAGCGACAGGTTCGTCGCTAATACACTGTCGTTAAATGATTTTATTTATTTCTTTATTGATCAGAGTGATCTGTCCGGCTGTTTCGTATCTGCTGTACTTCTGGTTTATGAGAGTCGTAAGTGACACAGGAACAGACCGTTCGCACCGGTATAATCAGCGCTCTTCACTGGGCTTTTTAGCAAACAATTTCTGATAACAACGAGAGAAATGAGACAGAGATACAAAACCGCAGGCAATCGAAATACTGGTGACACTATCAGTACTCTGCTGCAACATGATACGCGCTCGCTCTAACCGAAGCGCACGATAAAAAGTACTTGGAGTCACTTGCAGATAGCGACGAAACAGGCGTTCCAGCTCTCGCTCTGAAATAGCGAGGTAGTCAGCAATTTCCGGTATGCGCAGTGGCTCTTCCATGTTTTGCTCCATCAAATGTACCGCCCCTACCAGGTGAGGATTACGGCTATCCAGTCGTTGTTGTAAAGTGCTACGTTGTGCATCAGCCTGCTCCCGCTTGCGGGTGAAAATCAGTTCATCCCCCACCGCTGTAGCCAGCTTGGCACCGTGCTGGCTCGATATCAGGTGCAGCATCATATCCAGACCCGCTAATGCCCCACAGCAAGAAAACCTTTTACGATCAATGACAAACAGCTCCGGCACAAGTTGAACATTCGGAAACATTTCTGCTGTGCTGGCAATATTCTCCCAGTGCATCGTCGTACGGTAACCCTCAAGAATACCTGCTGAAGCTGTAATCCAGGCCGCTGTATCCTGGCTACCAATATCCACACCAAGAGCAGCCTGGCGGCGAATAAACCCGAGCAGCGCTGGCGTTACTTTCGTCTGTGGCTCGTTACCGGCACAGACAATCAGCATGTCACACCGGCTGATATCACGAGTACTAAAATGGGTCATGATTTCCAGCGCATCACTACTCTTGACCAACCCACCCTGCTCAGAGATCAGCTGCCAACGATACAATTCCCGGTTACTGGTACGGTTAGCATGACGCAATGGGTCCAGCATCGACGTCAGCCCGAACAACGAAAAACCGGGAACAAGCAGAAAGCTGATCTGCTGTGGAAACTCAGTCGGACGATCACCAAACATCAGCACCTCTCTAAAAACGACATCACTGTCGCATACTCGGAAATAAGCAAACTGTCTTCGAAAATAGACAAGTCACAGCTTGTTTCAACGCTAGGATTGCATTCATTGCCCTGCTGGGCACCTTTTTCTAAAAAGCCAGAAGAGAATACAAATGACAACAGCAATGGTGGTTTTTGAAGGCCCGGTAAGTCCGGAATGGATAGATTATAACGGCCATATGAACGACGCCTGTTACGTAGTCGTGTTCAGCAAAGCAATTGACGAATTCATGTTGCGAATCGGCCTGACAGAAAGCTTTCGCAATGCTCATCAGGTGTCGATATACACCCTGCAAAGCATGGTGCACTATCTGCGAGAAGCAAGTGAAGGCGAGCCCTTGCGAGTGGAGGTCGAACTGCTGGAGAGCGACAGTAAGAAATTGCATGTGTTCTTCACGATGAAACACGGCGACACCAATACCGAGCTGGCCGCAATGGAATCGCTGTTACTGCATATGGATATGACGACTCATCGCTCCACGCCTTTTCTACCGGAGACTCAGGCGCATGTTCATGAGATCCAGCAATCGAGGACTGGTCACCCAATGCCTGAGCTGGCAGGTCGCAAGATAGCCCTGCGTCATACAGAGAGCCCCGTTACTGGCCGGTAACGGGGTAACAGAGACGAGCTCACTGACTGGGTATATAAAGCTCAAAGGACGCTACAGCTCCTTCCTTTACTGCGGGGCCGGAAGCTGTATAAAACCGGCACCCTGCCAGGAATAAGCTCGCAACTCAGTTGCCCAACAAGCCTGCCACAAAGCCGATCAGACCACCAAACACACCGCCCCAGACCACCAGCCAGCCGAGGTGTTCGCGGATCATCTGCTGAATAATCTCTTTAACCAGCTTCGGCGTTAGCTCTGTAAGGCGCTGATCGACGATCTGCTCAACTTTGGCGCGCATTTCGGCCATCACATTGGGTTGCTCCAGCTCGTCTTTGAGCAGCTGTACAAAGCGCTCATCGCGGGTCATATCTTCGATGCTGGTTTTCATCTGCGTTACGAAAGGTTCACGCAGTGGCTCGATCACGGCCACACCGCCGACCATGGCCAGCATGCTGCCGAAATTCGAGCTCTCAATCACCCCCACCAGGGCATCAAACGTTGGATCAAAATCCAGCTTCTCGATCACCGGAGCCAGATGCAGATCCGGCTGTTTGCCTTGCTGTTCGCTGAGGAAGCGTTCGATATTTTCTTCGTTAAAAAACTGCTCCATCATCAGGCTTTTGATGCCCAGTTTGAAATCCTCAAACCGTGCTGGCACCACACCCGATCCATACAGCCCCGGCACCTTCTCAAACAACATATGAATCGCCAGCCAGTTGGTCAGCGCACCGGATAGCGCAAACAGGCCAACACTGAACAGTACCGGGCTGTCTGTCTGCAGGCCGGCTACAGTCAGCAGCGCAGCGGCTGCATTGGTGAGAATACTCTTATCCATGGCTTCAGTTTCCTGTCGGTTAACACACGTAGCGCATTGTACGAAAGCTGCCGCCGAGCTCAAGTCCCGTTTATCCGGGGCTATTGCTGTCAGCGGCGCGGCTGATTAAGCTGGGCGATTCGCCCTGACAACTCACACAGGAACCCCCATGGCCGAACACCTGAGCTTTGACCCCCATGCCAGCCGAGAGGCCCAGTATGATGAACTGATCCCGCAGATTGAAGCACTGATCAGCTATGAAGAGGATCTGATCGCCAATCTGGCCAATATCGCCGCCGCGCTGAAGCAGAGCATGGGATTTTTCTGGGTCGGTTTCTATCTGGCGCGCACCCCGGACATGCTGGTGCTGGGGCCTTTTCAGGGGCCGATTGCCTGCACCCGCATTCCCAAAGGGCGCGGTGTCTGCGGTACGGTATTCGAGCGTGGAGAAACGCTGGTGGTGGCCGATGTCGATGCCTTTCCCGGCCATATTGCCTGCAGCAGCGATTCGAAATCAGAAATTGTACTGCCCGCCTTTAAAGACGGCCAGGTGGCACTGATTCTGGATATCGACAGCGACCAGCCAGCGGATTTCGATGGCGTCGATCAGCGTCAGCTCGAACGACTGATGCGGATTATTGAAGCGCGCCTGCCCTGAAACAGTGCACCTGTCGGCAGTCCAGCGACAGCTGGCCGGATCACACCCGGCCAGGCACAACCATCCAGTGAACGACTCATACTCATATTGGCTGCGTCAGAAATAGGCCTTTCAGTACGACAAGGCGCAACCCGTCAGACTAATTGCTAATTTTTTTGCATTGCAGCGAGAAAATCCTGAGCAATTGCTTCATTTAGCAGCCCGCACCGTTGCTTAGCCTGGTCAACCATGGTTCAATCTGCGCCGCCAACGCCTGATCATAAAGGCGGATAGCCTGCGGGCGCAGACTTTCGGATAATCCGTGCTGCGAAATCAACTGTTCTGATGAAAACGTGAGCATGCCTGTTTCATCAGAGCAGTCGAACCCGCGCTAAATGCACTGCATTTAAGCACTTCCGCCAATAATAATGAATCCTGATTACATTTGGCGACCCGGCACATATTTGATGGAGAAATTGAATGAGTAAGCAACGACCCGTCAATCTGGATCTGCGCACGATTAAGATGCCTGTGACCGCTCGCGCGTCCATCCTGCATCGTATCTCTGCGGTAGTACTCTGGGTTGGTATGGCATTCGCCCTGATCGCACTGAACCTGTCGCTGAGCAGTGAAGAGAGCTTCGCTGGTATCTACGGCGCTCTGACTGGTAACTTCTTCGCACAGTTTATCGCCTGGGGCCTGCTGACGGCACTGGGTTACTATTCTATGGCCACACTGAAACATGTGGTTCAGGATATGGGTCACTTTGAAGAACTGGAAAGCGGCAAGCAGATCGCCATGGGCGTTATTGCTGCAGGCGTAATCCTGAGTGTACTGGCGGGGATCTGGGTATGGGCATGACAGCAGCGGAACAAGCACGTAGCGGCACGAAAGAGTGGATCTTTCAGCGCATCTCTAACCTGGCAATCGTACTCTACGGACTGGTGTTTGTAGCACTGGTTGCGGGTATGGATACGATTGATTTCGCCAGCTGGTCAGCATTGTACGATGCGACCTGGTTCAAGCTGTACTCCAGCCTGACGCTGATCCTGATCTGCCTGAACTCTATCCTGGCAGGCTGGCAGATCGGTACTGACTACATCAAGCCTGAAGCCACCAACAAACTGTACAGCCTGGCAGTAAAAGCCGGCAGCGCAGCGTACCTGGTGTTCGGCCTGGTTATCTTCTGGGCATAAGCCTGCGATAACCCTGAAAAAAGGAGCCTGCGGGCTCCTTTTTTTGTGCCTGTAAATCGCGCTCACGCCAACAGGCAAAGCCGACGTTCGCGGAGCGAACTGCTACAACTCGTTCCCACGCTCTGCGTGGTAATGCATAGATGGCACTAGAAATGGCCAGGCGTAAAAAAACCACCGACGCGAACGCCGGTGGTTTTTTATCTTGCCGTGGACAGTGGTTACAGAACCAGCTCGTTCACAACCAGCTCAGAGGCAGCGCAGTTCACCATCTTCGCCAGTACCTCAGTCAGCTCCTCTTTGGAAGCGAACTGGTAAGTCGGGTCGTAATCACCTTTGTCGCCACGGAAGTAACGACCGCTGTCATCACTTACCTGCGCCAGCTGGAATTTAGAACCGTCTTCACCACGGCCGCGAATCAGATATACATTAAGCTGCATTATTCCGTCTCCTGAGTATTAGCCGCCTATTTTAGGGGGAAGGCCGCCGGGTTTCTATCGCTAAAGTAACGAAACCGGCATAGCCTTTTGGCCAGGCTTGCCCATTAGTAACTATTCCAGCCGGAATCGACCAACAATTTCACGCAACTGCTGGTTAACCTCGGCCAGATTACGGGCACTTTCTACCGTGGTATCAGTATTGCCCGACAACTCACCCACCATGCCGTTGATCGCTGCCACGGTGCCGTTAATCTGTTCAGTTACCGCGCTCTGCTCTTCAGCCGAGGTCGCGATACGGGTATTGAGGTCATTGATCTTGGCAACCGAACTCTGCACACCATCCAGCGTATCCACCACCTGACCGGTCGTCACCTTGGTTGCTTCGCCCCGCTGGCGGGTATCCTCCATCGATTGCACAATCCGCTTCGAGCCACTGCGCAACTTATCCAGCACGTCGGCAATTTCACCGGTGCTCTGCTGGGTTCGTCCGGCCAGCGCCCGTACCTCATCGGCGACCACCGCAAACCCCCGGCCCTGTTCTCCGGCCCGCGCCGCTTCAATGGCTGCATTCAGCGCCAGCAGATTAGTCTGCTCGGCAATCTCGCCAATCACACTGAGCACAGTACTGATGCGCTGGGTATCGGCATCAACGGTCTGGATATGTTCCGACATTGACTCCACTTCCACCAGCAGAGAGTTCACATCCGCAACAGCACCTTCCACCACTTCACCGGAACGCTGAGCATCGGCATTGGCCTGAGTGGTCACCGTCGCCGCCTGGGCCGCACTGCTGGACACGGTGTCAGCCGTGGTGCTCATCTCATTGACCGCCAGTACCACCTGTTCGGTCTGATCCGCATGCTGGTTGAGAATACTGCGGGTGGAGTCCGCTTGCTGGCGCAGGCCTTCTATACCCGTACTGATATTGCCGGTGGCTGCAGACACCTCCTGCATCATCCGCTGCAGGTTGGCGATAAAGTCGTTGATGCCATTGGCAATCGCTTCCAGGTCATCACCACTGCGAATATCCAGCCGCCGGGTCAGGTCACCATTACCATCCGCCAGGCCATGGATCATGGTTTTGAGCTCCAGAATTGGCTTGTACAACAGCTGTAGCAACCAGACAATCAGCAGCGTTGTGAAGACCACGAGGCCACCGGATACCAGCAACGTTTCCTGCAGAAAGTCGCCTACGGCCGCGTAGGCGACTGACTTGTTCAGGCCGATGGTCAGGTGCCACTTCTGCTTACCAATCAGGCTGATCTGACGGTAAAACGCCAGTTTTTCCTGGCCACCCAGCTGATAATCGATAATACCCTGCTGCCCGGTCAGAATTTCATTCTCAACACCCACCAGTTCGGGCTTGTCCGACATCCGGATACCCACCTGGACCCGCTCCGATGAAGAGGCGATGACCTTACCGGTCTGGTCCAGAATCAGTGCTACGGCACCAGGGTAATTGATGGATTTAACTGCCTGATCGAGGATAGAGGCATTAATATCACCGGAGATAACCCCATTCGAAACCGGGTAGGAGATCGACACCAGCGGCTTACCTGACAGGGAGTCGTTATAGAGGTCGGACACCGACATGCCGGTTTGCTGGCGCGCCTGAATATACCAGGGCCGGGTACGAGGGTCGTAATCTGCCGGGGCAATACCATCAGACCAGCCATCATTGGAGTAGGCTTTGCCATTTTCAAAACCGAAGGTGACATACTTGAGGCTGGCTGCCTGCGCGACCAGCTCGGTGACCTTGACAATGTCCGCCGGCTGGCTCAGGTTCTGCCCCTGCTCAGCCGCCGTTTTCACGGCCTGCACTTTGCTGCGCATCCAGCTCTCCAGCGCATCGGCTTCGTAGTTAATCGACGCCATCAAAGTGCCACGAATGGCATCCACTTTATCTTCCTGGAACCGACTGAACGCCAGCCAGTTGGTCACAATCAGTGAACAGACCACCATGATGACCATCGACACCATCAGCTTCTGCTTAAAGCCCATCAGCTTCATAAATCCCTCTACCGCATTTGCTATCGGCGCATTGAAACCAATGCCCCTGTTATTGTTGTTATTCAAACGCTCTGTGACTGCATCCTTCAGCCATTTTAGTAACTGACCGGTTACTCCGGTTGGCACAAAAGCAGTTCACTTTAGCACTCGCTAAAGAAGCTGTAACTAATACCGAGGATTAGTGCTAATTAGCAGGTAGGGACAGTTCAGGCAGGGGAAAACAGGAAACGATGAAAAAACGTGAACGCCCGAAGGAACCCTCGGGCGTATAGTCGTGCGTTCAGGCCCTATGGCCGTTTAACGCTGCGCTGTTTCGGTTTGGCGGGTTTGCGACCTTTAGGCTTATGCGCCGGTGCAGCCGCCGTTGCTGGCCGCTTGCCCTGACCCGACAGCGCCTTGCCCTGCTGGCCAGCGCTTTTACGGCCAGCCGATTGAGTCCCTTCACCGGTTGGAATCGGGGTGCGTTTATCCCCCCGTGCCTGCTGTTTCTGGCCTGGTCGACCATTCCCTGACAGTGCCTTGCCTCGGCCACCGGCAGCTGGCTTCGCCTGATTATGCTGCACCCGGCCGCGGCCCACTTCTTTTTCCTCCGGCGGCACCAGTGCGTTAACGCCATAACCAATCAGATCGGCGCGACCCATATTGGTCAAATTAACCCGCAGCGCAGGCCAGTTGTCCGAGTCGTGGTAGCGCAGGAAGGCTTTATGTACCCGACGCTGTTCAGTATTTTTCGGTGTATAGATCTTGTCGACCTTGTAACTGAGCTGCTTAAGCGGGTTACGATCGGAGTGATACATGGCGGTGGCCAGTGACATCGGCGAGGGGTAGAAGGTCTGCACCTGATCCACCTCGAAGTCGTTCTTCTTCAGCCAGCGCGCCAGGTTCATCATGTCTTCATCTTCACAGCCCGGATGGGCGGCGATGAAGTACGGCACCAGATACTGTTTTTTCCCCGCCTGGGCGGAGAATTTCTCGAACATTTTTTTAAAAGTATCGTAGGTGCCCATACCCGGCTTCATCATCATATCCAGGGTGCCGGATTCGCTGTGCTCAGGGGCAATTTTCAGCAAGCCGCCAACATGATAGGTGACCAGCTCTTTCACGTATTCCGGGTCACGCACGGCAAGGTCGTAACGCAGGCCGGAGGCGATCGCCACCGTATGCACCCCTTTTACCTTGCGGGCTTTGCGGTACAGCTCGGTGGTCGGGCTGTGGTCGGTATCCAGATTGGGACAGATTTCCGGGTATACACAGCTGAGTTTGCGACAGGACGACTGGATCTGTGGGTCATTACAGTTGAGCTTGTACATATTGGAGGTCGGCCCACCCAGATCCGAAATAGTGCCTGTGAAACCCGGCACCTTGTCGCGGATCTGTTCGATCTCATCCAGAATCGACTCATGGGAACGACTCTGGATAATGCGTCCTTCATGTTCGGTAATCGAACAGAAGGTGCAGCCACCAAAACAGCCGCGCATGATATTGACCGACAGTTTGATCATGTCATAAGCCGGAATCCGCTGGCCCTCGTACATCGGGTGCGGAATCCGCTGGTAGGTCATGCCGAACACCCGATCCATTTCCGCTGTTTCCAGCGGGATCGGCGGCGGGTTCACCCACAGCTCGCGGTTACCATGGCGCTGTACCAGCGCGCGGGCATTGTGCGGGTTAGACTCCTGATGCAGCACGCGGGACGCATGGGCGTAGAGCACCGGGTCTTTGGCAACTTTTTCAAAGCTCGGCAAACGGACACAGGAATCGGCATGGCTCAGCCCCTTTTCGCGCTTGCGCAGCGGCATGGGCACAATTTTGATCGGCTGTGGATTCTCCGGGTCTTTCACCTCGGAGGCATCGGCCTGAATATATTCATAGGGGCTGGGGTGTTTATCGATACTGCCCGGCCAGTCGATCCGGCTGGAATCCAGTTCGGTGTAGCCCTCAGGGGTGCTTTTGCGCAGTATCGCGGTACCGCGCAGATCGGTGATTTCACCGATCGCCTCGCCCCGTGCCAGCCGGTGAGTCAGCTCGACAATCGCCCGCTCGGCGTTGCCGTACAGCAGAATATCGGCGGTAGCATCGAGCAACACTGAGCGACGTACTTTGTCACTCCAGTAATCATACTGAGCAATACGGCGCAGGCTGGCTTCGATCCCGCCCAGTACCACCGGCACATCGGGGTAGGCTTCTTTACAGCGCTGACTGTACACAATCACCGCCCGGTCGGGCCGGTTACCGCCTTTGCCACCGGCGGTGTAGGCATCGTCATGGCGAATACGCAGGTCTGCAGTGTAACGGTTGATCAGCGAGTCCATATTGCCCGCCGTTATGCCGTAGTACAGGTTCGGCTTGCCCAGCGCTTTAAACGGATCAGCACTACGCCAGTCCGGCTGGGCAATAATCCCCACCCGGTAGCCCTGGGCCTCCAGCAAGCGCCCCATCACCGCCATACCGAAGCTGGGGTGATCGACATAGGCATCGCCGGTGACCAGAATCACATCACAGCTATCCCAGCCCAGTTGCGCCATCTCCATCCGTGAGGTGGGCAGGAACGACGCGGTTCCGAAACACTCGGCCCAGTATTTCGGGTAGGAGAAAAGGTCTGGCGCTTTAATCTGCATGGGTGGGCACACTGGCTATTTTTGAAAGGACGTATTGTAGGGCACTCACCGGGCAGTTGCAGCCGCTGTAAGTCCCTATCTTTTGCAGGAATTTTCATGATCAGCCTCCAGCCCTGCCCGTTTGTGGCACAGGGCTGGCGGCACAGCGTCAGGCTGGCCCGCTACTGGGTGCCACACAGATACTTGCAGACGATCGCATCCAGCTCGCCGCTGTGCTCCAGTCGCTCTATCTGACGGTTAAATTCTGCCAGCAGACCTGCCTGGCTGCGGTGCAGGCGAAAGCTGACCGGGTTGCTTTCATAGGGCAGTGAGATCTGATAATTCAGCCGGGCCCGGCGCTGGTGATGCAGCGCCACGGCTTCTTTC
>JAIBDV010000413.1 GCA_024686055.1 Neptuniibacter sp. | reverse complement strand
CAGGCCTGGTGCTGTTCTGCCACCACCAGCACAAACGGGTCCCGCAGGACGGGCTGCTGCACCAGCTCGGCCTGCTCCTGCATCGGGTCGCTGGTCAGCAGCATGTCGATCTCCCGTTCCAGCAGCGCCTCTTTGAGCGACCCCACCAGCCCGGTGCGCAGCGAGAGCTGCTCTGCCAGCGGCATCAGCTGCTCCAGAATCTGCGGCCCGGCGGCATCGGCGAAGGAGTCAATCAGCCCCAGCCGAAGTTTGCCCAGCCCCTGGCTGGAGGCCATCTGTACATCGGTGTGCATACGCTGCATATCCGCCAGCATCTGGCGAGCATAACGGCGCATCACCCGCCCGGCCGGTGTGAGGCGCAGGGGGCGTGAACGGCGCACTACCAGATCAACCCCCATTTGCAGCTCCAGTTGCTTCAGTGCCTGGGACACCGCCGACTGAGTGATGCCCAGCTTGTCACCCGCCTGGGTCAGGGTTTCAGACTCGGCAACGATTAACAGCACCCGTAATGCACTGAATTCAACACAGCGTTCCGCCTTCAGCATGAAAACTCCTTTGCCAGATTATCGATAAACGCAAGGCAGCCACTATTTCGCAGTCGGGCAGATGGGTCAAGACAGATTGTTGATCAGAGGAAGGTGCCAGGGCTATCGGACGACAGCCCTGGCCGGGGTCAATCAGCTCCAGGGGAACGGGCTGCTGGAAACCGGGTGCAGCTTGCCTTCGGCAAAGCGCGACAGACGGAACGGTTCCAGCAAGCCAGGCTTGGCACCGCAGATCTCTTCGGCCACCAGTTTGCCAACGCCGAGCATTTTATAGCCGTGGTTAGAGTCAGCGATGACAAAACAGTTTTTACGCACGGTATCAAAGATCGGGAAGCTGTCCGGGGTAAAGCAGCCAATACCACCAGAGGGCTCATCTTTGTATTTAACAATGGTGCCGGAGAAGCGTTTCTGACAGTGCGCCAGCGCAGACACCCACATGTGGGCAAACTCAGGACCCACAATAAACTCAGGGGACTCAGGGCCATACGGGTCGACCTGTACTTTCTCAGCAGGCTTGTCGACGATAAACGGCGCCGCCCCACCCTGCACCCCACCGAAATGGAAATCCGGCTTGTAGTAGATACCCCACATCTCATCGGTGATCAGTGAGCCATCGTCATCGGAGTACAGCGGCGCATTGCTGTCGACGTGGATCACCGGTGGCATTTTGCCATCGTTGGTCACCTGCATACTTGGGTCGACACCCAGGGTGCCCTCTTGCAAGGACCAGTACACCCACATCGGTACATCCGTGGCGATGCTGCCATCGGTCGGGTTTTTAATGTCGACGCTATTTGGCATATCCAGCATATCCCAGAAGCTCTTCACCCAGGGGCCTGCGCCAATCACAACGTAGTCGGTTTCAATAGTGCCGCGCTGAGTTTCTACCGCTGTCACTGCACCATCGCTGGCCTGCTTAAAGCCGGTCACCGTTACACCAGACATGATACGTACGCCTTCGGCTTCCGCTTTGGCAGCCAGGCCGTACATCGCTTTGGTGTTATTGGCATAGCCCCCTGGCATTTCGTGCAACACCGAGGTGATGCCCTGTGCCTGCCAGTCGTGGAAGATGCCCTGCATATAGCCCATGCAGTCCTTCTCACCCTCGATAAAGCGGGACTCGTAACCAATCGCCTGCTGCTGCTCGTAAATAGAGGCTACGTCCGCATGCATGGACTCAGGGCTGATCTGCATATAACCCACCGGATGGTAGCTGTATGCCTCAGGATCACTCTCCCAGACGTTGACGCTGTGCGCCATCAGCTCGCGCATGGCAGGCTGGTAGTAGTTATTACGAATCACGCCGCAGGCAATCCCGGTGGCTCCGGCGCTGATACCGGATTTATCAATCACCAGGATGTCACTGCCACTGCCTTTGCCCTGGGCTTTGAGTTGCAGCGCAAGGTGATAGGCGGTGCTCAGGCCATGAATACCAGCGCCGATGATGACGTAGGGTGAATGAGTTGGAAATGCCATTTTTATTATCCTTATTCAAACAGTGTAAAAGCAGTCACAGCACACGGGGTAACTGTCACCAGCAGAAGTCATTCTGCCTATATTTGATAAGTTGGGCGGGGTCGACAAGTAAAACACAGCAGTATTAGTGAGTCTTATAAACAGCCTGAGGCCAGGCTAATAGCAACGCAGAGTTTACCGTGCAGATAAAAGAAAACCCCGATGGTTTTCACCATCGGGGTTTCAGAGTGCCTAGCTTAAGTAATGATTACTTAGCAGCTTTACGCTCTTTCTCTTCCGCGATTACAGTTTCAGCAACTGAGTTCGGGCAAGGCAGGT
>JAIBDV010000384.1 GCA_024686055.1 Neptuniibacter sp. | reverse complement strand
TGAATCGATAGAGTCTGCCGTCCCCCAGGAACCCTCTCAGGCAGCATCAGAGAGCGCCATTGCGTCGATAGAAGGAGCCCCGCAGGGCCACTCTACAGTTGAGGCTGTTGAGGAAACTGTGGTGAGCGGGTCAGAAGAAGCCGTTGTTGAGCCTTTACCCCAGGAGGAGCCAGCCACGCCTGAGGCTGCACCAGCGCCTGCTGTGGAGGCCAAGGCGTCGCAAGCAAACGTGCCCGAAACCGAAGGCCAGGTTGAAACTGCAGCTTCCCCGATAGCTCCTGTACAGGAGCGCGTAGAGCAGGCTGAGCCTGAACCATCCAGTCGCCCTGAACCCCAGCATCAGGCGTTCGATGCCGCACCGGAAATGGTGCTTAATGCCCTGCAACGCCGTCGTCGTCGGCGGCGTGTGCTGGCACTGTCTGTGCTGTTATCGATTGGTTTGACTGCTGGTGGCTGGGGCTATCTGATGTACGAAGAGCAGCTGCAACAGAATAGCCAGTTATTAGCGCGCTATAGGCAGCCGGCCAGCCTGCGGCCGAGTACAGCCGTTGCCCCGCTGACCCAGGCAGCGGGTGAGGGCACATCACCGGGCAGGCAAGTGGCCTCGCCTGGCGTCACCCGCTCTACGGTCAGCACTACAACGGAATCTCGTACAGCGCTCAGTACGGCAGTGGCGATCCCTGAAGCCACAACTGTGATATCAGCGGTTGTTACACCTGAAGCGTCGGTGGCTAAGGCGGTTGAAACAGCGTTGGAGGCGGACCGTGCGGCCAGTAAAAGTGGCTCCGTTACGTTACAGGGTGAGTCTGGTTCAGGTGTGCTGAAACCGGCGGGAGCCGATGCCTATACTGGAGTTGCCAAGGACGCCGGGCGGGTCACGGTTCAACGAACGGTGATGGAAAAGGGCATTCTGGAAAATGAGCCCAGGATGGGTATCGAACGCCGTCATACCGAGGCGCGGGTGTTGTCGGCCTATCGTGCTTTCCAGGGTGGCGAGCTGAAAACTGCCCTGAAACTTTATCAGCAAGCATTAGTGGAAGATCCATTCAGCCGTGATGCGGTGATGGGGCTGGCGGCCATTGCGGCCACCGAACGTGATTTTGGCAAGGCGGCGTACTACTACGAGCAACTGCTGGACTATGACCCGACGGATGAGTCTGCCTTTGAAGGACTGATTGGTTTACCCGATACCGGACTGGATCTGGTCGATATGGAATCCCGGTTACGTAACTATCTGGCGAGTAACCCCGATAGTGCCCGTGCCCAGGCACGGCTGGGGCGGACAATGGCGAGACAGAAGCGCTGGCATGAAGCCCAGCAAGCCTTTTTTAATGCCCACCGGCTGAACCCGACACAAGCTTCCTACGCCTTGAATGTGGCCATTGCGCTGGATCACCTGCGCAAATACAGCGTTGCTCAGCGTTACTATGAGCAGGCATTAATGCTGGGCACTCAATCGGGTAAGGATAGCGGCATCAATATGGCATCGGTACGTCAGCGGCTGGATGCCCTGAGCCGGTTGGGGAATTAAACGATGGCCAAGCCAAAACGACTCGGCGATCAGCTGCTCGAAAAAGGTATTATTAACCAGGATCAGCTGGAAATTGCGCTGTATGAACAGCGTCGCAGTGGTAGCCGACTGGGTGAGGTACTGTTCTCGTTAGGCTTCCTTACCCCAGAACAGATGCAGGAAAGTGTCAGTGAATCGGTGGGGATTACCTCGCTGGATCTCAAGACCATTGTGCCTGATGCCCAGGCTCTGAAACTGCTGGACGAGCGCTTTGCCCGCGCCAATACCGTATTGCCGATCGATTACGATGAAGAGGCGAAGCGGGTAAGGGTGGCCGCCACCAACCCTGATAACATCATGCTGATTGACCGACTACGTCGGCAGGTGGGCACGGGCATCAGTGTGGTTCCCCTGCTGGCCAATGAGCGGGACATCAGTGATGCGATTGACCAGTATTACGGCTATGAACTGTCAATTGATGGCATCCTGCGCGAGCTTGAATCCGGCACCGTTGACCTTAATGCCGGGGCGCTGGACGAATATGCCCAGCCGATGGTGCGGCTGGTGGACAGTCTGCTGACGGACGCGGTTAAACGTGGCGCCTCGGATATTCACTTTGAGCCGGAAGAGTTTTTTGTCCGCATCCGTTATCGTATCGACGGTGTTTTGCGTCAGGTACGACTGCTGCAGAAAGGCTTCTGGTCGGCCATGCTGGTGCGCCTTAAGGTTATCTCCGACATGGACATTGCCGAATCCCGCTTGCCCCAGGATGGCCGTATTACCCTGACTGTTTCCGGGCGTAAAATCGACTTTCGTGCCTCTGCACAACCGACCAGCCACGGCGAAAACTTTGTCCTGCGTATCCTGGATCGGGAGAAAGGTATTGTGCCGCTGGACAAGCTGGACCTTGAACCGGACTCGCTCGACCAGGTGCGGCTGATGATTTCCCGGCCAACCGGTATTGTGCTGGTGACCGGGCCGACCGGCTCGGGTAAAACCACCACCCTGTATTCTGTGCTCAACGAGCTGAACAAGGTGGATGTCAACATCATGACACTGGAAGACCCGGTGGAATATCCGATGACCATGATCCGCCAGACCAGTATCAACGAAGGGGCGGGCATGGACTTCGCCGCCGGGATTCGTTCGCTGATGCGTCAGGACCCGGATATCATCCTGCTGGGTGAAATTCGTGATCAGGAAACCGCCGAGATGGCCCTGCGCGCGGCGATGACAGGTCATAAAGTCTTTGCCACCCTGCATGCAAACTCTGCCATGGGTTCGATTCCTCGACTGTTTGATATTGGTGTAAAACCCACCATTCTCAGCACCAACATTGCTGGCATCATCGCTCAGCGGCTGGTGCGTAAACTCTGTACCCATTGCCGAAAACCGCACCCGGCTGAGGCGTTTGAACGCCAGCTACTGGGCGTGGATGCCGATAGCGAGCTGCAACTGTATGAGCCCGAAGGTTGTGAACGCTGTACTTTTAGTGGTTATAAAGGGCGACTGGCGATCATGGAAACCGTCCGTTTCGATAATGAGATGGATGATATGTTGCTGCAACAGGCCTCCTACAAAGAACTGCAGGCGGTGGTGGAACGTAAAGGCTACCTGTCGCTGGCCGAAGCGGGGATTCGCCGAGTCATCCGGGGCGATACGTCACTGGAAGAGCTG
>JAIBDV010000402.1 GCA_024686055.1 Neptuniibacter sp. | reverse complement strand
GGCCTTTACCGGCCGTTCCGGGCTCTATATTGATGGTTTCCTGGTGGATGATTCCATGCGTGGCAAGGGGCTGGGCAATATTATGCTGCAGTTTCTGTCGAAGTACGCTGTTGATCGTGGCTGCGAGCTGCTGGAGTGGGGCTGCCTGGACTGGAATACCCAGGCGATCGAGTTCTACCAGAAACAGGGGGCTTTCTGTGTGGATACCATGCGTATTTACCGGCTGTCGCCGGAGTCGCTACGGGAAAATGCGGCGCTGTTTGGTGTTGACGCTGGTGTCACAACGTCGGCGTCTTAGAAATAAGGCACAACAGTACGGCCTATACTCAGCCATAGGCCTGACATCCTCAGCGGTGCGGTTTCGCCGTATCGGCTGAGGCCTATGTTCACACACCCAGGAGAAGTACATGTCTGATGTCGATAACAACGTAGCCCGCTGTTTGTGTGGCGGGGTCACTATTACCGCCGCGACCGTCAACCCAGCCTTTACCGTGTGCCACTGTGATACCTGCAGAACCTGGGGCGGCGGCCCTCTGTTTGCGGTTCAGTGCGGCACGGATATACAGATTACCGGTAAGGACAAGCTTAAAGAGTATGACTCTTCTGCCTGGGCCAGCCGAGGGTTCTGTTCCGAGTGTGGTACGCACCTGTTTTATCATCTGAAGAAAACCGGTGAGTACAATCTGCCCCTCGGCCTGTTCCCGCAGATAGACGGCCTGACCATGGATATGCAGTATTTCAGTGACAAACGCCCTGATCATTACTGCTTCAGCAATGAGACTAAATCCATGACGGCAGCTGAGATAGAGGCTTATTTTTCCTCGCTGGCCTGATAGAAGCTCAATAGCGCTCTGGTAACTACCATCAGAGCGCATTATCCGATGTACATCGAACGGACGTACCGCCACACCATGAAAGGTAATAAAACCAGTAGTGAATACACGCGAAGAATAAATCTGGCGATAAGGTTCATATCAGACAATATCAACAGTCGAATTAGTCTGGATGATGTCGCCAGTGCCAGTTTCTTTTCTCCCTATCACTTCCACAGAATATTCCACAGTATCGTGGGGGAAACCGTGAATGATTTTATTATCAGAAAGCGAATGGAGTTAGCAGCGAGTCGCATTGTTTGTAAAAGTGAGTTAAGTATTACTGAAATATCAACGATGGGTGGTTTTTCATCGAGTGCGAACTTTTCAAAAGCGTTTAAATTATATTTCGGCGTAACACCGGGCCAGCTACGAAATCCAGCCAATGTTAAAAGTAGCAAGATTGGAAAAATTTATAGCAAGTATGGAAAAGAGTTCGATCCACAGAGTCTGTACTCTCAGTTTGTCACTGAAAAAGAACATTTCAATTCAGACACACTAGAGAAACTACTGATGAATATAAAAGTGCAGGACTTTGACGCACGCCATGTTGCCTACCTGACAACGCCAGGAGGTTATGAACTGGAATCTGTTTTTAGCACCTGGGATAAACTGTCATCATGGGCCGTCGCCAATGGCGTTAACGACTATGAAACCCGGCGCTATGCCATTCTCCATGACAATCCAATGGTCACCCCCGTCGATAAATGCCGCTATGACGCGACGGTTGAGATAGACCCAGCCATCACGGTTGCTGCGCCCTTCGCTACTCAGCTGATCCCTGCGGGTAAGTATGGGGTTGCCTATTACAAAGGCGATAGCGATAAGGTCAGTAACTTTTATATGGAGCTGTGCTCACAATGGCTACCAGGCAGTGGCTTTGAGCCAGATGACTACCCGCCCCTCGCCCACTACCTGAATGACCCGCGTATCGATGGATTTGTGGAGATGGAAGCCTGGATCAAGCTAAAAACACTGAACAAAGCCAGCTGATCACCAGAAAACACGCGTAATTCCGGTTGGCCCTCGTTGACCGGAACCCTTATGATTCAGGTGAACAAACGCTAATTTACGGATGAATTATGATTACAGCAGAGTTTTTGATAACCGCCCTGGTGGTTGTTTTAATCCCCGGCACCGGTGTTATCTACACCCTTTCAACGGGCCTCTTTCAGGGGGCTAAAGCCAGCATGGCTGCGGCGCTGGGCTGCACCGCTGGAATTGCCCCTTCGCTGATCGCCTGTATTCTTGGCCTGGCTGCCGTTATCCATACCAGTGCACTGGTGTTTCAGGCGATCAAGTTTGCCGGGGTTGCTTACTTGCTGTACCTCGCCTGGTCGATGTGGAAATCAACCGGAGCATTAGTCATTGCAAGAGAAGCACAGAGCGTGAGCCTGTGGAACACCAGCCTGAAAGGGTTTTTAATCAATATCCTTAACCCCAAGCTGTCGCTTTTCTTCCTCGCATTCCTGCCCCAGTTTATCCCAGGCCAGGCCGAAGCACCCATGCTCAATATGCTGGTGCTGGGTGCTGTGTTTATGGCGATGACACTCGTGGTATTTGTAGCTTATGGTTTATTGGCTGATCGCTTAAGCCACTATGTCGTGAACTCCCCTGCAACGGTACAAAGAGTGCAGCACTCTTTTGCTGCAATATTTGCGTTACTCGGGGCACGGCTGGCACTGACCGAGCACAATTAACCCGACTTCACCCCATGACGCATTCATGTCAGCCTGCGCGGGCCTGTACCACAGGCTGGCGGCAGCGCTGTTGAAAAGCATTGTGTTATTTCGTTGCAAAGTAGTTATTGGCGTCTTTACTTAGGTAACTCATAAGGAGATACGCCCATGCGACTACGGATATGCCTCTCCCTGCTGGTTGTCTCGCTGGCTTTAACGACGTTCTGGCTGAACGGCGCCCGCTCCGAAGCCCGGATACCCGCAGCG
>JAIBDV010000176.1 GCA_024686055.1 Neptuniibacter sp. | reverse complement strand
GCAGCCGCACTGCTGTCTGGCCTGCTGATACTGGTGGGCGTACCGGATGGTCCGGCACTGTACAAAGGAGCACCGCTACAATGGCAACAGCTCACAACAGCCCTGCGTCACCCGCCTCTGCGCGCCTCGGCAATGGGGTATTTTGGCCATATGTGGGAATTGTATGCTGTCTGGGCGCTGGCCCCGTTCTGGTTACGGGCATGGAGTCAGCAACACCAGCAGCCGCTGGACACCGCCTTCTGGAGTTTTCTGATTATCGCCGCCGGCGCGGTGGGTTGTGTTGTAGGCGGCAAATTATCCCGCCGCTGGGGCAGCCGTAAAGTCGCCCAGCAGATGCTGATTACCTCCGGGCTGTGCTGTCTGCTATCGCCACTGCTGATGCAACTATCGCTTCTGCCCGTTCTGCTGTTCTGGTTAATCTGGGGCTTCACTGTCGTCGGTGACTCGCCGCAGTTTTCGGCGCTGTCCGCGCAGACGGCACCACCGGCCGTCGTCGGTAGCGCCCTGACCCTGATCAACTGCCTGGGCTACAGCCTCACCGTCGTCGCTGTCCAGCTGACCGGCAGTCTGCTTGGCTCAGTGAGTGTCGAATGGCTATTCTGGTTGCTGCTCCCCGGTCCAGTTCTGGGCGTGATGAGCCTGCGCTGGCTCGCGCGCCTGAGTAAACAGTAACGGACTGCTCTCCTGCGACTCCAGCAGAGCCAGCCATTCCAGCAGCTGCGCCCGTGGAACCGGGCGGGCAAACAGAAAACCCTGCATCAACACAACACCCAGCTGTGCCAGCTGAGTGGCCTGCTCCGCCAGCTCGACCCCCTCAGCGATCACCGTTGCCCCCCGCCGCTCCGCTCGCCAGACAACCGATTCCAGCAATGACATAGCAGCGCGATCTTCACCCAGCCGTTTAATAAAGGCCCGGTCCAGCTTAAGCAGATCAAAGGGATACGACTGAATAAACGTCAGCCCGGAGCAGCCACTGCCACACTCATCCACCGCCAGCCGGATACCACACGCTTGCAGCCGTTTCAGCTGCCCGCTTACCTGAACCAGTTCGCTGTCAGCAAAGGCACAATCCTGCGCCAGCTCCAGTACCAGATACCGGCTGAGCTCCGGCAGCTGCTGACAGCGCTGCTCAATCATGCCTGCCACATCGTAATGCAGCAGATGATGGCGGCTGATGTTAACCGAGAGGTAACAACCGGTGAGCTCATCAGGGTGTTCGGTGATAAACGCGGAGACCTGATCAAGCATCCACTCCGTCACCGGCACAATCATGCCCAGTTGCTCTGCCAGAGGAACCACCACCTCCGGACTCATATTGCCCAAGGTTGGATGCTGCCAGCGTAACAGGGCATCAAACCCAACGGGCCGGTTACGCTGATAATCCATAATCGGCTGGTAGCAGATATGGAGCTCATGTAATAGCAGCGCACGTTGCAGCGACGCCCGTATCTCATTACGACGCTGAAAAATATAAACGTGAAAGAGATACAGTAACGCGGTAAAGCTACCCAGCAGCAACCCCAGCCAGAGATGCTGCCAGCCGAAAGAGAGCTGCGACTGGCGGGTCTGCTGCAGCGTTAACGTAATCGGATATTTAAGCGACTGGAATACCTGCTCAGTCTCAAACAGGCCTGGCGGCCCGAGCATAGGATCACCGGTTTTCTGACCCAGGACATCCAGCTGATAAGACAGCCCGCTACCCTGCAATGCCTGGCCGATAACCTCTGTCACCGCCGTTGGCGACATCAGCACATTTGCCCCCATCCCGGTGGCATTACGAAGATAGATAAACAACGCTGGCGTATCACTAACTTTCGCCCGGGTCAGCCACAGCACCTGACCATTACGGGTGTTCTCCAGTCGCTCGCGCAGGCGCGACGGCAGGCGGATCTGCACCGCCCCGTCATTACTGACACAATAGACATTGAAGTCAGGATCGTAGAGGCCGATTTCTTTGACGCGGCGAAAACCAAACACCTGACGTCGCAGGTGCGTAACAACAGCAGCACTACAGTCCGCTTCGTTATCAGCCTGAATCAGCGGTCTCAGCTGACGGGCTGTGCTCTGAATAAACAGCTCCAGAGCCTGTATTGCTTTATCCCCCTGCTGGCGAATATCGCTGTGCAGCCATGGTAACAACAGCAATGAAGCGAGCACGATCGACAACAGAAAGATCAACAGAATACGCCGTGCCACGGTCTGCCGTTCAGTACAGCGCGGTGGTATCGACGGGCTTCTTATACTGCGAGCCATCAAATTGATTGCCATTATTCTATCTATCCCTGTAGGTATCTCTCAGCACGCGGAGCCTGTGTACAAGTAACCAGCACAGGTACCCAGCAAAGCCTGGACGTATTCAAGCATATAACTCACCTTAAACCACCGGTTAACCGTTGTAAGAAACGCTAAATATCAGCCTGATCTAACAATAAAAAATTTAGCTGAACGATTTGCCCCTTTTTAAACAGGAATAAGTGAGCAAGTATGTGACGGCCATCACGTAATGGCATTATATAGACTCAAAAGATGAGGTATCATCCGGTCACCTTCCAGAATTAATAATCAAACGCTCATGAATCGTCGCGTCGCTGTTGTCGGATACTCATTCAAATTTCCACAGACTACTCCCGCCACGTTCTGGCAGGACCTGCTGGACCGTAAAGATTTTATTACCCAGGTTGACCCGGCACGCTGGGCACAGCAAGCCTACCTGCACCCGGACAGTAAACACCCGGGCACTACCTACACTTTCAAGGCCGGTAGTCTGGGTGATATTTCCGGATTTGACGCCGAGTTTTTTGGTATATCACCGCGTGAAGCGGCGCATATGGATCCACAACAGCGTTTGTTACTGGAGATGAGCTGGGAAGCGATCGAACATTCAGCGATCAAACCGTCGGCGTTACGCCAGAGCCGTTGCGGTGTCTTTATCGGCATATCCAGCTCCGACTATGTTCACCGGATGGACGATGATGTGGAGATGCTTAACGCTTCCTCCGCCACCGGTAATACCTCCAGTATTGCCGCGAACCGTATCTCCTACCTGTTCGACCTGCACGGCCCCAGTATTGCGTTAGACACCGCCTGCTCGTCATCACTGGTGGCTTTCCACCAGGCCTGCCAGTCAATTGCCAGCGGTGAAACCGATACTGCCTTGACTGGTGGTGTCAGCCTGCATCTGCATCCCTTTGGTTTTATCTCGTTCTCCAAAGCCACCATGCTGTCTCCCGATGGCCGCTGTAAGGTGTTTGATGCCGATGCCAATGGTTACGTCCGCTCGGAAGGCGGCGGTATGTTGCTGCTCAAAAACTACGACCAGGCCATCGCCGACGGCGACACTATCCATGCCGTAGTTGCTGCCTCTGCCGTCAATACCGATGGCTACAAGTCTGGGATGACCATCCCCAGCTGTCAGGCGCAACAGCGACTGATGCTGGAGGCCTACCAGCAAGCAGGCATCCACCCTAACCAGGTGGATTATATCGAAGCCCATGGCACCGGCACCCCGGTGGGGGACCCGATTGAAACCCGTGCAATCGGCATGGCGCTGGGCACCGGCCGTGACAGCCCGCTGCCGATTGGCTCAATCAAAAGTAACATCGGTCACCTGGAGCCAGCCTCCGGCGTTGCTGGCCTGATGAAAGCCCTGTACGCCCTGCGGCATCGCTGCGTACCGGCCACCATCAGCATGAAAACCCCCAACCCCGATATCCAGTTTGACGACTGGAACATCCGGGTGGTGGACGAACATATGCCGCTCAAAGCAGACGGTACCCTGACCATCGGTGTTAACTCCTTTGGCTTCGGTGGCGCGAATGCCCACGTGGTATTACAGAGTCCAGATCAGAACCCCGCTGAGCAGGAGATCCCGCCGTACGAGCACGGGCCGCTACCGCTGATAATCAGCGCTCGTAGCCCCGCCGCTCTAGCTGCAAACGCACAGCGGTTGAGGGAATACCTGACGCAGGATGGCGCAGGCTCCCTCTATGATCTGGCATGGCACTGCAGCCAGCACAAAGAGCGGCTGACCGATAGTGTCCTGCTTTATGTCCGTAACAAAACCGACACCCTGGCCCAGCTTGAACCCTGGCTGAACAATGAAGATAGCCTTCCAGAGCATATTTTCCGAGGTAAAGGACTGAGCAAGGCACATGGACCTGTCTTTGTATACTCCGGAAATGGGTGCCAATGGCTAGGAATGGGTAAAAACCTGGTAGATAGCAGTGACGTTTTTTGTCAGTCAATAAGGCAGATTGATGAACTGTTTTCGCAGTACGCTGACTTCAACTTGCTGAACGAACTTCAGGGCCTTAATGGCAGCGACCGGTTCGACTACACTGAGATCGCTCAGCCAGCACTGTTTGCCCTTCAGGTGGGCATCACCGAGCACCTGCGCAGCCGCGGTATTGTGCCGGTCGCCGTAGCCGGGCACAGCGTCGGCGAAGTTGCCGCCGCCTGGGCCTGTGGCGCCCTGAGTCTGGCGGATGCGGTGAAGGTGATTTACCACCGCAGCCTCTATCAGGGCCAGACCAAAGGTCAGGGCCAGATGACCGCCGTTGGCCTGGGTCAGGCCGAGATGGAAGCCCTGCTGGCAGAACATAGCTTCAGCGACATTTGCCTGGCCGGTGCCAACAGCCATCGCGGCACCACCCTGGCCGGTGACCCGAACCAGCTGAGCCAGATCGAAGCAATTCTGGAGCAGAAGAAAGTATTCAATCGCCGCCTGCCACTGGACTACGCCTTCCACAGCCCCGCCATGGACCCGACCGAGCAGGCTCTGCTCAGTGCCCTGGACGGGCTGACGCCACAGCCGGGTCAGATTCCGTTCTACTCAACAGTCAGCGGTGGCCTTCAGCCAGGCAAACAACTACAGGCCGAGTACTGGTGGCATAACATCCGCCAGCCGGTGCGGTTCCAGCAGGCTGTAGACCAGCTGCTCGCCGATGGTATCAACGGTTTTATCGAGATCGGCGGCCACCCGGTGCTGCGCAGCTATCTGCAGGACCAGCTACGCCAGAGCCAGACCGATGGGGTAATTCTGACCACCCTCAATCGAGGCGATGATAATCCGGCCCTGCTGGAGCAATGTGTTGCTGCCGCCCTGATGGCCGGCCTGGCAGACACCCGACACTACTTCCCGGTCGCGGGTAAGCGGCTTGAGCTGCCAACCTATCAGTGGAGCCATGAGTCTTACTGGCACCCCAGCACCACCGAATCCTGCGGCCTGCTCAACCGCCACGCTCAGCACCCGTTACTGGGTTACAGCCTGCCGCTGCAACCACTGCAATGGGAAAATCGTTTCGACACCGCCTGTATGCAATGGCTGGCGGACCATCAGGTGGGTGACAGCGTCATCTACCCTGGGGCCGGCTTTATGGAGCTGGCACTGGCCGCAGCCAGCCAGTTCCGCCAGGCCGACGTGATCGAAGTTGAAGAACTGGAAATCCTGTCACCACTGGTACTGGATACGCTGCACAGTAAGAAAGTGCAGACCTGCCTCGACGAACAGTCCGGTCAGATCAGCATTAGCAACCGCGCCTACACCGGCGGTGACCAGTGGACCCTCAATGCCAAAGCCCGCGCCGTGCATCAAAGCACAGGCCAGGCTCTGCAACTGAGCGCTCCAACGCTGCCAGAACGCGCACCGGATTTCAGTGCAGCACAACACCACCAGCTGACTGTACAGGCTGGCCTGCAATACGGCCCGACCTTCAGTGCTGTGGCACGAGGCTGGCACACTGAACACGAAGTTCTGGCCGAACTGGCCCTGCCGACAGCACTGGCTGACAGCATTGAAGACTACTGGCTGCATCCGGGCCTGCTCGACAGCAGCTTCCAGCTGATCATCCACTTCCTTCAGCAGCAACTGGCGCAGAATAACGGCACTGTGTTTGTTCCGGCCCGGATGGGCCGACTGACACTGGCTCGCAACGCAGGCTACCCAGCCTTCGTGCGGGTACAATTGCTGCGCAAATCCAGTCATTCAGTACTGGCCCGGTTTGAACTGTTCGACCGTGCCGGTCAACCCGTTGCCGTCATTGAAGAGGCCCGCTTCAAAGCGATCCGCCTGCACCAGGGCAGCAACGATGCACTGGCCCTGCTGGACTACCACCTGACGGCCGTACCACGGTGTAACCACCCCGCCGCCAGTGGCCATATCGAGCTGCAACATGCACTGGCACAAGCCCTGCTGGACAGTGAAACCGCCAGTGAGCGTTTTACCCACGAGGTCGCGCCGCTGCTCGATACTCTGATCGAACATGCTATTGGTGAGGCCCTGCTGCCGCTGGCCGATACCCAGCTCCAGATCAGCAGAGCCCGGATCGAGCAGCTCGGCAATGCGATCGCGCGCCAGCAATTTCCCTCGCTTCTTGTGGAGCGAAACGGCATCCGCCGGGCCACCCGTCCGCGCCTGGGCCACATGTTTCTTGAGATCGGCCATCAGATTGTCGTAATGTGATCGATTACGCGTGAAGTCCTCTGACGCCGGAACCACTGACGTTTTCACTATCTGCATAGTAGGT
>JAIBDV010000030.1 GCA_024686055.1 Neptuniibacter sp. | reverse complement strand
CGGTGCCACGGGTGACGGGCACCAGCTTGCAGCCCAGGATTTTCATTTTGGTAACGTTGGGGTGTTCTTTTTCGATGTCGACCTGGCCCATGTGAATTTCACAGGGGATGCCTACCAGGGCGCAAGCGGTGGCCAGCGCGACGCCGTGCTGTCCGGCACCGGTCTCAGCGATTACTTTGGTTTTACCCATGTGCTTGGCCAGCAGGGCTTCACCCAGGCAGTGGTTGATCTTGTGCGCGCCGGTGTGGTTGAGGTCTTCACGCTTGAGGTACAGCTGTGCGCCACCGAGCTGTTCGCTCAGGCGCTTGGCATGGAAGATCGGGCTCGGACGGCCCACGTAATCGGCGAACAGCTCGGCCAGTTCCTGCTGGAAGCCTGGCAGCTGGCGGATCTCTTCATAGGCGTCGTTGATGTCGTCCATGATGGCTTTCAGTTCAGGCGGGATGATCTGGCCGCCGTACTCACCGAAAAAACCACTGGTATCTGGCATTGGTGCGAAATCAAATTTACTCATAGCTGTTTCTTATCCCCTGGCGCTATATGGCCGACTTATCTGGTAGCGGGTGCTGTCCTGCGGGTATGAGGCCTTTGAATCGGGCAAAGGCTCGGGGCTGGCAGCACTTTTTATTAATGAGCAACAATATAAAGCCGGTTGGCATCGCTGCCAACCGGTCTAAAGTTGTATTCGTTAACTGATACGCTATTGCGGCAGGTAGCCGATGCGGAAGGCACCCCAGTGGCGCTCGTTGACATAGATGGGGACAGAGAGGTCATGGACGACTTCGCCGGTATCGCGTTTATAGGTTTGTAGCAGCATGTTGTAGGTGTGCTTGCCACAGCGGCTACCGGTACGGTCGTTAAAGATACGTTTACCCCGGCTCTTGAGCAGATCAATGTCCTGCTTGCCAGTAGGCGGGTGGTTACAGGCGCTGTTATGGGTGGGGACATAGCCGTTGGTGTCGGTGACGATGGCATAGATCAGCGGTTTGTTACGCTGTAATACCGGTTCCTGAATGCCGGGCAGGCAGCTGTCAGTAAACGTGTCAAAACCGGTGGTGTATTTCTGCGGCAGGGTGTTTTCGATCGGCTGGTAGTTGCGATCGAACAGCTGGCTGTCGCTGAGCTGGCTCTGGCTGACGGCGCGGGCGAAGGCTTCACCCACCTGATCGGCCGCTTCGCGGGCAATTTTGAAGAAGGCCTGGTGGTAGTTGTCTTCGGTGAACTCAGCCAGTACGGCGCTGGAGCGCTCGGCGACTTCCATCAATTGAGTTGCCTGGCCCGCCAGCTGGTCCACTTCTTTGTCGCTGGCCTGCATTTCTTGCTGGATGCGCTGAATGGAGCGGAAGATCAGTTCGAGGTTTTGCTGGTTCTGGCCTGCGCCCTCGGCGATGGTGCTGATCTGCTGTTCCAGGTCGGACGATTTATCAGAGATATCGCCTAGCTGCTCGCCGACCAGCCGAATGGCTTCACTGCCTTTGTTAGCATCGCCGGCCAGCGCTTCAATATGGTCAACCACCTGGCCGGTCTGGGCCCGGATCTGATCCACAATCTCTTCTACTTCGCCGGTGGCGTTGGCGGTGCGTGATGCCAGCTGGCGCACTTCGTCAGCAACGACAGCAAAGCCGCGGCCATGGTCACCGGCACGGGCGGCCTCGATGGCGGCGTTCAGGGCCAGCAGGTTGGTCTGATCGGCGATCTCTTCAATTACCTGGGTGACATCCTGAATTTTGGCCGACTTCTCGTTCAGTTCGCCGATCAGCTGCAGGGTCTGATCGGTTTTATCACTGAGCTGGCGTACACCGGTGACTGCGGTTGCCAGGGCTGTACGGCCTTCAGCGCCGGTGCGCTTGGCGTCAGCGGCGGCCTCGGCCGCACAGGCGGCCTGTTCGGCAGACTGTTGTACCGTCTCGGTCATCTCTTCCAGGTTTTCGGCGATCTGGGCGATCTCTACTACCTGGGTGTCGAGCTGGCTTTTCAGATTATCGGCAGCGTGGGATACCTCGGCGGAGGCGATGGCGTTCTTGTTGGATGATTTTGACAGCCGTTGCCCGACCTCACTGCCTGCTTTGCAGTTATCCAGCAGTGACTCCAGTTGTCTGGAGAGCCAGCTTTCAGCGGGCAGGTTGCCTTCCATCAGCTGTTTCAGTGCAGTGTGAGTGGGCAGGGTGGCCATGAGAAAATGGCTGATAAAGCCGATGATCGCCACCATCGATACCAGCACCACCGTTTCAGTGGTGGCTGCGCCGGTCTGGTTGATGAACAGTGCTGTGCACAGGCTGCTGATGATAGCAGCGACGACCGCTCCTCGCGTAAATAGCGCGGCTGGAGATCCTTTCATGCTTAACCCCTTTTTAGCGCGTTTATTATTTAGCGCACATTTTTTATTGTTATTCTTTTGGAGAATATAACAGGGGGACGGAAGAGAAAGAGCTTATGCTTTGGTCGTATTTGATGGGGTATTAAGGTATCGGTTGAAATTTGTGGCAATGCAGCAAAATTTGAACACTATCAGAAATTTAGCGGTAATTGCTCTTCGCGGTCGGGCAGTCGGTCAAAGCCATCCTGCAATTGCTGACGTTTTATCTGTTCCAGCAGCAGGCAGGCCTGCTCATAAGAGTCGGCAACGGTGTGGCTGACACAGCCTTCATCTTCGCAGCTGCTATGACCCCAGCACTGGGTAATAACCCAGTCGCCGACGAGATCTTGGTACAGGCGAACGATGAAATAGTTCTGATCCTTATGCCAGCGTACTATCAAGGATTGATTACCACACACAGAGGGGGTTGAAGCGATATTAAATGGCGTACTGCGGATTAAACTGATCGCTGATATGCCGCCGGGCACACCGTGCTGGCTGCAATGTTAACGCGTTGAATCGCCATTCCTTTATAATCGGCGCATTGAGCCTGAACCAGGGCTGTTTGTAAAGACCCGGAGAGTAAAACTGGTGACAAATTCCCAATTATTGATTATTGCTGATGAAAACATGCCTGCAGTTGAGCCGCTGTTCGGCCACCTGGGGGAGGTCCGTCGGGTGCCAGGCCGTAGCCTGAGCGCTGATCAGGTCCGCGATGCGGATATTTTGCTGGTGCGCTCGGTCAGTAAGGTGGACCAGGCTCTGCTCAGCGGCAGCCGGGTAAAATTTGTCGGTACGGCCACCATCGGCACCGACCATGTGGATACGCGCTGGTTAGCTGAGAACGGTATCGCTTTCAGTGCGGCACCTGGCTGTAATGCCGATGCGGTGGTGGATTATGTGCTTAGCGCCCTGAGCCACCAGGCAGCCCAGCAGGGTTTCAGGCTGCAGGATAAAACCATCGGCATTATCGGCGTGGGGAATGTCGGCGGGCGGCTGGCTCAGCGGCTGTCAGCGCTGGGCCTGAAGCTGTTGCTGAATGATCCGCCACGGGCTGCGCAGGAAGCGGGCTTTGTCGAGCTGGACCAGGTTCTGGCGCAGGCCGATATTATCTGTATGCATACGCCATTGGTGCGCGATGGGGCGCATCCCAGCCTGCATCTGTTAAATGCGCAGCGGTTGGCGTGTCTTAAACCCGGGGCTATTTTGCTCAATGCGGGCCGTGGCCCGGCGATTGATAACCAGGCGTTGCTGGCGCTGATGCCACAACGGCCTGATCTGACGCTGATTCTGGATGTATGGGAGCATGAGCCTCAGGTAAATGCAGAACTGGCGGCGTACTGTGAAATTGCCACGCCGCACATTGCGGGCTATAGCCTGGATGGCAAAATTCGTGGCAGCTGGATGCTGTATGAGGCCTGGTGTCAGAGCCAGGGGCAGCAGCCTGAACGTGCGCTGGTGGAGTTTTTGCCACCCTCATCGATTGCCGCTGTTGAGCTGACCGCAGCGGCTGAACTTCTTGACCTTATACGGCTGTGTTACGATCCATACCGCGATGATCGTGCCCTGCGGCGGACCCTGCACCTGCCTGCTGCGGCACAGGCCAGCGCCTTTGATCAACTCCGAAAGCAGTACCCTGTACGTCGTGAACTTTCGACGCTCAGTGTTCGGACGGTGTCTCAGGCGCAGGCGGATCTCTTTGGTGCTGCGGGCTTCCGGCTGGAAGCCTGAACAGCAGCGCCCCACACTCCTGCAATATTCGGTACTGGACGGGTAAATGAAGAATGCGCTAGCGGTTGAGCGCTCCGCAATGACGTTAACAACGATTAAGCCGCCCGTGGGTACACGACTTCAGCTTGAATGCCCAGGGATAAAAGAACGCCTGGGCAGCCAGCTGCTGGGCTACCAGGACGGTGGCAGTGTGATGGTGGCCTGTCCGTTAAGGGCAGGTAAGCCGCTTACTCTGGAGGCTGGTACGCACATAACAGTCCGCCTGATTACGGGCACCTCGATCTGTGGTTTCAGTGCGCCACTCTTATGCAGTTACGAGGCGCCTTTTGCTCATTGGCATCTGGAATACCCCGCTGAACTGACCCACAAGCGTATTCGTCAGCACACCCGGGTGCCGGTCAGCCTGGTGGCTTCGGCAGATGAGTTTGCTGAGGGAGTGCTGGACAGTTCTGGTCAGTGGCCACGTACGCTGTTGTGCCAGAATCTGAGCCTGACCGGGGCGAATCTGCTGAGTAAGCAGCCATTAGGGACGCTGGGTGAGCGGCTGTATCTGACTCTGCGGCTACGTGTGGCGGGGTTTGATCAGGTGGTAATGGTGCCGTCGATTATTCGTAATGCGCCGGCCCGCAGTAATGATTACCAGTATGGGGTGGAGTTTTTTGATCTGGATGAGGACGCCAGATTGGTATTAGCGGGCTTTGTCTATCAGCAATGCTTGCTGGAAACCGGTTATCGGGATTATCTGGCTGAGGTAGGGTATTAAATGTTCAGACTTGGATTAATTATTAACCCGCTGGCAGGACTAGGCGGCAGTGTGGCGTTAAAGGGCAGTGATGGGGCTGAGACGGCACAGCTGGCGCTGGCCCGTGGGGCCGAGCCTAAGGCAGGCCTGCGCACAGCGCAGGCGCTGGCGCCGCTGGTGGGGTTGCCGGTAGAGCTGGTGACCTGGCCGGGTGAAATGGGCGAAGATGCTGCCCGAGACGCTGGCTTTGAACCTCAGGTGATCGGCGAGATCACCACTGGGGCGACCTCGGCTGGGGATACCGAGCGGGCTGCGCTGGCGATGGTTGAGGCTGGCGTGGATCTGATCATGTTTGCCGGGGGCGATGGTACGGCACGTAATATCTGCCATGTGCTGGATGATCGGGTGCCGGTGCTGGGTGTGCCTGCCGGGGTGAAAATTCACTCGGGTGTCTATGCCGTTACCCCACGGGCGGCTGGTGAAGTGGTGGCCATGCTGGTGAAAGGCGAGCTGGTGACGCTGAGCGAACAGGAAGTGCGTGATATCGATGAAGATGCTTTTCGCCAGGGCACCGTACGGGCGCGTTATTACGGTGAGCTGCGGGTGCCTCAGGAGCATCGCTATATGCAGGCGGTGAAGCAGGGCGGCGGCAAAGAGACGGAGGAGCTGGTGCTGGATGATATCGCCGCCCATGTGATCGAGCTGATGGACGCTGATGTGCGTTATATCATGGGCTCTGGTTCTACTGTACAGGCGGTGATGGATCAACTGCAGCTGGAGAACACCCTGCTGGGAGTGGATGTGGTCGAGAACGGTGTTGTGATCGCCGCTGACTGTACCGCTGAGCAGTTGCTGAGCCTGACCGAGGGCCATGAAACCCGGCTGATTATTACCCTGATCGGTGGTCAGGGGCATATCATCGGCCGGGGTAATCAGCAGTTGAGTGTGCCTTTGCTGCAACGGCTGGGCAAAGAAAATACCTGGGTGATTGCCACCAAAACCAAGCTCAACGCGCTGGATAACCGGCCGCTGATCGCCGATAGCGGTGATGCGGCGACTAACCATCAGTTCAGCGGCCTGATTCCGGTGATCACCGGTTACCATGATCAGGTGCTGTATAACGTCGCTGATCTCTGACAGCAGGCTTGAAAGGGCTGGCAGCTTTGCGAAGCTGTCAGTTTTTTGTGATCGCTGAAATGTTTCTGTCATCTTTGCTGGCTAATCTGCCCGCATAATGACAACGCGATGACATGAGGCTTGCGATGAAAAAACTACTTTCCAGTGTTCTGATCACTGCCGCTCTGTTCTCTCTGGCGGGTTGCCAGAGCAATGAGCCTAAATCTACGGCTGCTGCACCTGAGGTAAACAATCAGGATCTGTACGAAGTAGAACATGAAGGCCGTTACTACGTATTTGATGATTTCAAAACGTACCACAGCTTCCTGAGTGTTGGTGAAACCTCTTACCGTAAAGTTTTCATCGGCGGTGGTCCGCACGGTGAAACACTGGTGTTTGGTCTGCGCAGCCAGGATAAGAAAAAAGCTGAGGGTATTGCCGGGGTTGATATGTACCAGGGCAGGCTGGCAGCGGCTGACAGCTTCTACGGTGAGTTGCGTGGCGAAGATGGCCGTCTGTACGTATTCAGCACCCTGGCGGATATGGAAGCGGTGCGTACCACGGGTGAAGCGGCGTACCGTTTCACCCAGATCGGTGCTGGCCCGGATGGCCAGACGGTTGTTTTTGTCCTGAACAAAGGCAACAAGAAGAAGCGTCCCGATGCCTTGATGGCCATGTACAAGCAGGCCAACAGTCTGTAATCACTGACGGCTTTTGGCGGTCATAAAAAAACGGGACGCCAGGCGTCCCGTTTTTTATGCTCTGTTGAACCGGTTGTTTTAACGGCCCATACGGCTCAGCGCGTCAATACGCTCATCCAGTGGGGGATGGCTGGAGAAGTATTCCATAAAGCCGGTTTTCTTCTGGCTGCGAATACCGAACGCTGTCAGCTGGCCCTGTAACTGATCGGGCATTTCGTACTCTGCTTTCAGGCGCTGCAAGGCTCCGATCATGGCGTGGTTGCTGGACAGCTGAGCGCCCACTTCATCGGCACGGTATTCACGGCGACGGGAGAACCAGGCGACCACGATCGAGGCCAGTACGCCGAACAGGATCTCGAAAATAAAGGTCGTGATCATATAGCCGATTCCCGGGCCCGAGCTGGCTTCTTCGTCATTACTGCGCAGGAAGTTATCCACCACCATGGCCGCGATACGGGCAAAGAACATCACAAAGGTGTTTACCACGCCCTGTACCAGCGCCAGTGTCACCATATCGCCATTGGCGACATGACCAATTTCATGGGCCATAACTGCCCGGATTTCCTCCTGACGAAAACGCTGAAGCAGGCCGCTACTCACGGCGACCAGTGCATCGTTCCTGTTCCAGCCGGTGGCGAAGGCGTTAGCCTGCTCTGATGGGAATATACCCACCTGCGGCATTTTAATACCGGCCTGTTTCGACAGTTCAGCGACGGTGTTCAGCAGCCACTGCTCTTCGGCGCTCCCCGGTTGTTCAATGAGTACTGTCCCGGTGCTGCGTTTGGCCATAAATTTGGACATAAACAGTGAGATAAAGGAGCCAATAAAACCAAATACCGCACAGAAGATCAGCAGGCTGCCATAGTTCATGCCTGTGCCGGAGAGGTAGTGTTCTACACCCAGGAGTTTGAGTGTAAGGCTGGCGACCAGAAGTACGGCCAGGTTGGTGAGTAGAAAGAGTCCGATTCGCATCATCTGCTGTTAACCTCACAATAAACAAGGATTTTCCGGGGCTACCGTCACGTCGATGAAACTGCGAGAATAGCGCTCTCGTTTCCAGGTGCCGTTAGACGGTGCCTTGCAGGCTTTTTCGAGACTGTAAGTCTGGCAGTTTTCGGGCCCGAAAAAACGCAGAAAAAGAAGAACTAATTGTTCGTTTTTTTCGATTATTTACGCTTAATTGTACGTTACGGACTGATGATGGCCGTGTTACAGGCTTTGCCTGCTTCCTTCAGGATTTGTGTTTGATGCAGATAGTTTTTGATTGTGTAGCCCAGCAGCTGGCGAATGCCGGTCATGAGACGCGTCGACTGTTCCATGGCCGGGGCCATTGCTTTGAGGGCTTTGAGCATCTGGTGATTGACTGGTTCTCACCGGTTGCCGTGGTGCGCTTATATAGCGTTGTGGATGATAGCTGGCTGGACTCGCTGTGTGCCGGTCTGAAGCAGTTCAGCCAGATAGAAGCGCTGGTGGTGCAGCAGCGCAGTCGTGGCCGTGAAGCCGTCAATCAGGTGATCTGGGGTGATGTGGCGGATATGCAGGTGGCCACGGAACTTGGCCTGTACTATCAGGTCCAACCGCAGAAGAATCAGAACAGTGGTCTGTTTCTGGATATGCGGATGGGGCGTCAGTGGTTGCGTGATAATGCCGCCGGTCAGCGGGTGTTAAATCTGTTCGCTTACACCGGCAGTTTTTCGGTTGCCGCCCTGGCGGGTGGTGCCGAGCATGTGGTAAATGTGGATATGGCAAAAAACATGCTTGCCATTGGCCGGGAAAATCATCGCCTGAATGACTTTGAGAAGGGCCAGGCCAGCTGGCTGGGGCATGATATCTTTAATTCATGGAAGCGTATCCGTCAGCCAGGTCCATACGGTATTGTGGTGATTGATCCGCCAAGTTTTCAGCCAGGCAGTTTTATTGCTGAAAAGGACTACCGCAAGGTGGTACGACGGTTGCCTGACCTGGTGGCGGAAGGGGGGCGGGTGCTGGCATGTCATAATGACCCGGCCGTAGGGACTGATTTTATTTTAGCGTTAATGCAGCAGGAATGTCCGGGGTTCCGGTTCGAGGCCCGTCTGGCCAATCCGGATGATTTTCCCGAGCATGAGCCGGAAAAAGGATTGAAGGTGATGCTGTTCAAGAGGGAGTTGTAGTGGATTTGATTTGTATAGATCTTGAGGCTAGCGGCCTTGGGCCCCAATCTTACCCGATTGAGGTGGCCTGGAAAGATGGGTTAAGTGGTGAGCAGGATGCCTTCCTGATTGACCCGGCCACAGTGGATGGCTGGACCTACTGGGATGAGTTTGCCGAAGAGTTACACGGCATTGATATGAATGACCTGGCAACGGATGGTTTGTCTGCCGTGGCGGCTGCGCAGCGGCTGAATCAGGCGCTGGCAGGTAAAGCAGTGTATAGCGATGCCCGTGAATTTGATCGCTTCTGGATTACACGTTTATTTGATGCGGCAGGCATTACGCCTGAGTTTGAATTACGTGGGCTGGAAATGCTGCTCAGCGATGCACAGCTGATACAGTACCGGTTTATCTCACGTAGCCAGCTGCGCCGTCACCGGGCGGCAAATGATGTGGATGACCAGCTGGCGGCGATCGCTGCAGTGCAGATCTTACAGGATGAACAGGAACCGTCAGCGGACGATAGCTAGGTCTGTTTGAAGTGTGTCGGTGGTAATAAATAAGGCCAGCTTAATACGCTGGCCTTTGTGTCTCTTAACCGGGGTATTCAGGCAGGTGCTTCAGAAGTGGTGTCGCAGGTGAACTCCAGTGTCAGCATCTCTTCCAGATCACTACGTATTTCCAGTGGCAGGCCTGCCAGGATAACGATCTCCATTGGAAAATTCTTGTTGAGCTCTTCCAGTGACCAGTTATCACGCGCCGCAGCGTTGACGACGCAGGCCAGGTTGACGATCGCTGCGATGTAGGATGGTTTATCAAAGCCGTGTGGATTTTTATGCTGAGCAATTGCTTCACCCAGATCGGGTGGAAATTTCCACATGTCCATCAGTGCTTTGCCTGCATGAGGGGTGGTAAAGCCAAGAATTTTCATTTCAGCCTCGCTACGGCTACCACCACTTTCTTCGGCCAGCTGCTGGATGGCCATGGCTTTTTCGGGTGCGGCAAGGTGTAGCAGTAAACGACCAATATTGTGAATCAGGCCGGCTGTGAAAGCGATACCTGCGTTGACCTGATCGGTACGCTCAGCCAGATAGTTGGCGACAATGGCAACCCGGAATGATTCGCTCCAGAATTGTTGCAGATCCAGCCCTTCCACATCATTGACTGAGCCGGCCAGACCAGAGGCGATGACCAGTGTTTTCAGTCGATCCATACCCATCATCACCACGGCTTCATCAATGGAAGAAACTTTACGTGACAAGCCGAAATGTGCTGAGTTAACCATGCGCAGTACGCGCAGAGAGAGGGTCTGGTCTTCGCTGACTTTGGCGGCAATCTCGTTGTAGTCGGCGTCAGGGTTGTTCAGCTGCTGAATAAGCTGACGAACGGCCTGAGGAACGTTTGGCAGGCGGTGAGTCTGGGAGAGAAGATCTTCAACGTGCATAGCCACTCCTTTGAAAGTGCGTTCGGTGCCTGGGCTGTGTGCCCCTTGGGCGAGTTCTGATCCGGCATCTGTCTGCAACTTTTGTCGGGGTGTCTGAAGTTTTAGGGAGCGATGAGCAGATTTGCAAGTATTTAGAGAATTAAATACCAGATTATTATGCCGGGTCGGCCTGGCCGACACCGGCGAACCTGATGGATCAGTCCTGGTTAATCACCAGACCTTCGAGCTGGTTGCGCAGTACGTCGTATTGGCCCATCTCTTCCGGCAGGAAGTACAGTTTGTAGTAGCAACGGTCGACCAGCCGACCTTTGTTGCCGTTGATGCTGTCTTTGTAGCTGCTGAACAGGTAGCTCATCTGCAGGTGAATAATACGCGTATGCGGGGGAACGTTGAACTCGTGGTGTTCCAGATCAAACCGTACCGTGGTTTCCTTGATGCTATAAAAGGAAACTTCGGCGACATGGTTCGGGTTGATAAGGAAGTTGGAGGTAACGGGAACCAGCGTGCGCTTTTCAACACCGTTGTGTTCCATGTAGATGCCGCAGTTCTTTCTGACTTTTATAAACATGGTTTTTTCGACCATCCTTTCGTTGGGTGATGGGAATAAGCATATGTCAGTTTTTTGAAGGTTGTGTGACAGTCACCCCAAAATTCAAATGCCGGGGGTGACTGTCGTCTGGCTGTCTATTGCTGGTAGGTTTTCAGGAACTGGCCGATCCGCAGGATCGCGTCTTCCAGCTCATCGGCCCGTGGCAGGGAGACAATACGGAAATGCTGAGTGTCTGGCATGTTAAAGCCGGAACCCTGGACGACCAGTACTTTTTGCTGCTGTAGCAGGTCCAGCGCCAGCTTTTCGTCGTTGTGGATCGGAAACATGTCCGGGTCCAGTTTCGGGAACAGGTAGAGTGCCCCTTCGGGTTTGGTGCAACTGACCCCCGGAATGTCGTTCAGCATACGCCAGGCCAGTTCCATCTGTTCATGCAGACGGCCGCCGGGGGTGATCAGCTCGTTGATACTCTGGTAACCGCCCAGTGCAGTCTGGATGGCGTGTTGCACCGGTACATTGGGCGACAGGCGCATATTAGCCAGCATATCCAGCCCTTCAATGTAATCACGGGCATGGTGCTTAGGGCCGCTCAGAATCATCCAGCCCACCCGGAAGCCCGCTGCACGGTAGGTTTTCGACAGGCCGTTAAACGAGATACACAGCACATCGTCAGCCAGCGATCCCAGCGGTGTGTGCCGGGCTTCGTTGTAGAGGATTTTGTCGTAAATCTCGTCAGCAAACACGATCAGGTTATGCTGGCGGGCGATCTCCAGCAGGCCTTCCAGAATGTGATCGGGATACACCGCACCGGTGGGGTTGTTCGGATTAATAATCACGATGCCACGGGTGCGTTCAGTGATCTTGCTGCGAATATCATCGAGGTCTGGAATCCAGTTTTCCTCTTCGATGCAGCGGTAGTGGACCGGGTTGCCACCGGACAGGCTGACAGCCGCTGTCCACAATGGGTAATCCGGGGCTGGGATCAGCATTTCGTCGGTGTCGTTGAGCAGGCCCTGCATGGCCATCACGATCAGCTCTGAAACGCCATTACCGACGTATATATCTTCAATAGAGACGCCAGCAATACCTGTACGCTGGCATTCCTGCATAATTGCCTTGCGGGCCGCAAACAGACCTTTGGAATCACCGTAGCCCTGTGATTCTGGCAGGTTGTAGATAACGTCCTGAACAATCTCTTCCGGGGCGAATAGTCCCCAGGGGGCCGGGTTGCCGATGTTCAGTTTGAGAATTCGATGGCCTTCATCTTCGAGGCGTTTGGCTTCCTGAAGAACCGGCCCGCGGATGTCGTAGCAGACGTGGATCAGCTTGTTCGATTTGCGGATTACTGGCATGGTTCGCGTCCTGGGTGTCGATGGCCTGCGTGTTCTTTTTTCACAGCCCACATGCCCGGTATGGGCATAAAAAGAGGCCCAATCATACGCCCTTTGCAGATTGATGTGAAAGAGCCTGGAGCCGTGCTGGTCAGGCGGGTATTAGCGGGTGCACAACGAAGGAGTACTGAGAGTGAGCGATAATACAGAGATTTCCCGAACTGAAGATGAGTGGCGCGCCACCCTGACCCCGGAGCAGTTTCGTATCTGCCGGGAAAAGGGGACGGAGCCCGCGTTTACCGGTGAGTATTACCATAACCATGCAGCGGGTTCATATCGCTGTACCTGCTGTGGTGAGGCACTGTTTGCCTCGGCAACCAAATATGATTCAGGCAGTGGCTGGCCCAGCTTCTGGCAACCGGTTGCTGATGCGGCTGTGGTTGAACATGTGGATAGCAGTCATGGCATGCGCCGGGTCGAAATTACCTGTGCTCGCTGTGACGCTCATCTGGGGCATGTGTTTACCGACGGCCCACAGCCCACCGGGTTACGCTATTGCGTGAATTCGGCCTCGTTACAGTTTACGCCTGAGGATTGAGGCTAAATGAAGTCGTTTAACTGGCTCTATGAGCATGTGCAGCAACACTGCGCCGGCGAAGATATTGAAACGTTATTGCCGCTGCCACTCAGTGCTTCTGAACTGGCGGCGGTAGCGGATGACCGACTGTTCTCTGATCTGACCCGGCGGGTGTTCCGGGCGGGGCTCAAACACTCGCTGGTGGACAGTAAGTGGCCCGCGTTTGAACAGGCGTTTTTTGGTTTTGTGCCGGACAAAGTGGCACTGATGAGTGATGAGCAGCTGGAACGACTGATGATGAATGACCAGATCATCCGTCATTTTGGCAAGATCAAGGCGACCCGGCTTAATGCGCTGATGGTAACTGAGCTGGCGGCGAAAGAGGGCGGCTTTGGCCGGTTTCTGGCGCAGTGGCCCAGTGACGATATTATTGGCTTATGGGCCTTGCTGAAAAAAGAGGGGGCGCACCTGGGCGGCAACTCCGGCGCGTCGTTCTTACGCATGGTGGGCAAAGATACCTTTTTGTTGACCGATGATGTGGTTGCGGCGCTCAAGGCACAGGACATTATTGATAAGCGGCCAACAGCAAAGCGGGATCTGGTTAAAGTACAGGCAGCGTTTAACCAGTGGCAGCAGGAGTCAGGTCGGCCGCTGTGTCAGATCAGCCGGTTGCTGTCGTACACGGTAGGCTGGTAACGATGTGAAGCGGCGGGCCTGAAGTGCCCGCTGGCCCCTCAGGCCGTTGTGGCCTGAGGGGGCGTAACGGCTCAGTTAAACTGGAAGAACTCCAGCAGCCGTGGGTCGTTCATGGCGCGGGTCAGGGTTTCCTGCACCAGCGCGTTGATCAGCTCTTCGTTGTCAGCTGGTGTCGGGGTGCGGACAAACTCTTCTGAGCGCTTGGTGG
>JAIBDV010000126.1 GCA_024686055.1 Neptuniibacter sp. | reverse complement strand
GAGTTTGTGCCGATAGATTCCATATACCAGATATGGAACGTTCTGCAACACAGCTCGCGGCCATGCCACGATTGCTCCTCCATAGAATTGTTGTTATTGGAAAGACCCGTATCAGAGGGTGTGGAGCTGTGTTACGCGTATTTTAGGCATTATACCAAAGAGCGATTAGAACCAGCGAATCTGGTTGGCCTGGGCCAGTGCCTTTTTTTGCGCTTTTCTGGTGCAATGCCGGTCAATCAGGTTATCTGATACCATGCAGCAGTCTGAAAGGGAGCAGCAGAATGAACATGCAATCCATGATTTCCGTGATCGTACTGTGCCTTGCCAGCGTCACTGCCCAGGCAGAGCGGGCACATAATGAAGATGCGCTGATCATTGAAACGCCACGGGTGGTATTTAGTGGCGACACGACCTATCGCTCGGTGCATGTGCGCAATATTGCTGAAACGGTCGGCTACTATGAAGTTTATGCAGAGCCTGCCCGTTACCTGTCTGCGCCGATTTTTGAACCAGAGCTTGAGTCTGAACTTGCGCTGGAAGCGACAGGAGGCGACTCACCTGCGCAGGAAGTGCCGGAGGTACAGACAGTGCCAGCTAATCTGCTGGAGCAGCTGGTGGATGTCTCAACGCCCTTGCTGGTGATAAAGCCGGATGAAGAACAGATTGTTGAACTTATCGTCGTCCGCCCGGCTGGATTACCTGAAGGTGAATACCACAGTCGGCTGGTCTTCCGCCAGCTGCCAACACCGCAAATGGTTGCTGAAGCCGAGCAGGATGAGGTAGAGCAACTTGCGCTGCTGGATGCGGCCCTGCCTGCTGATCCAGTGGCTGAAGACGGTGCCGTACCCGTGCGGGTTAAATTGCCCGCATATGGTGTGCCAGTGCTGGTGCGTGAGGGGGCTGTCAGTGTGGTGGCGCAGGTGATTGAGCCGGAGCTGTACGAAGATGAGCAGGGGCTGTGGTTAGCCGTTGTGCTGGAGCGTCGTGGCAACCGTTCATTGTTCGGTGATTTTAAGGTGCTGGGCCAGCATAAGCTACGGCCAGAGCCTGATGTGCTGATGATCCGTAAATATATTTCACTGGATATGCCGGATACCCGGATGTCAGTACGGATACGCTTTCCAGAACAGATTGATCTGATGATGTATGACAGTATTAAAGTGCAGTTTCGTGAGCGGGCACGGTTCGGTGGCCAGGAACAGGCGACTCTGGTGCTGGAGCTATAACAGGCCACACCGTGCGTTTCAGACGTGCCGTCACGGGGTTACTTTGCGTAGACCCCGTGAACCTTTGGTAACCTCAGCCGATAATCCCTTCCATCGGTGATGAGGCACTGGCGTATTTCTTACGTGGCATGCGACCGGCAAGGAAGGCCTCTCGGCCCGATTCAATCGCTTTTCGCATTGCCGATGCCATTAATACCGGGCTTTTGGCGGCTGCAATCGCAGTATTCATCAGTACACCAGCACAACCCATCTCCATTGCCAGCGCAGCATCAGAGGCGGTGCCAACACCGGCATCGACCAGCACGGGAACCTGTGCGCTTTCCATAATAATGCGGATATTGTGCGGGTTGAGAATACCCAGCCCGGAGCCGATTAATGAGCCCAGTGGCATCACTGCGACACAGCCCATCTCCTCCAGTTGCTTGGCAACGATAGGGTCGTCGTTACAGTACACCATCACCTTAAAGCCATCTTTAACCAGTGTTTGAGTGGCTTTGATCGTTTCAACCATATTGGGGTAGAGGGTTTTCTGATCGCCCAGTACTTCCAGTTTGACCAGATCATGACCGCCCAGCAGTTCCCGCGCCAGCCGACAGGTGCGCACGGCATCTTCGGCGGTATAGCAACCTGCGGTATTCGGCAGGATGGTGTATTTATCTGGCGAGATCACGTCCAGCAGATTGGGTTCGTCCGGGTTCTGGCCAATATTGGTACGCCGTACCGCCAGCGTTACAATTTCCGCGCCACTGGCTTCAATAGCCTGGCGGGTTTCGTCCATGTCTTTGTACTTTCCGGTGCCTACCAGCAGACGTGAGTTGTAGGCTTTGCCGTCAATGATCAGCGGGTCGGAATAGATCGCACTGTCGTTGGTCATACAGATTCCTTATTATTGTGTGTATTAGCCGCCGCCAATGGCGTGGACGATTTCAAGCTGGTCACCTGCCTTCAGGGTCGTGCTTGCATGTTGGCTACGGGGAATAATTTCCATATTGCACTCTACTGCGACACGCTGGCCGGTTAGCGCCATGCCGGTAAGCAGGTCTGTGACTGAGCTACCGCTGGCCAGCTCCCTTGACTGGCCATTGACTTCGATGCTGATCATCTATGTTATCCGTCGGACTTGTTTGGTCTGTTTATATCTCATCTCTTTTTATCGTGGCTGGCTCCGGTCTGGCCCAAAAGGGCCAGTTGTCCGGTGATTGTTAGGCCAGTGGAATCAGGCTGCGGCAGATAGCTGGCTACCGTTTGCGGTGCCAAATTGCATGCCCTGCATATTTTGAATGTCAGATATGAAGTTGTCAGTGCGAATCTGTTGAGCCAGTGCAGAGAGTGTGGTGTTACTCTGTTGTGGGTTTGAACGTTCACTCAGGGACTGATGTTTTGCTGCAGCCTGCTCAATGGCCGCTCTGTAAGCGTCAATCTGACGAGCGGATTGTGATGCTACTGTTTCGTTTTGCTCCACCTGGGCGGTTCCGGCGGTTGCACTATCATCCTCTTCTTTCTCGGCTGCCAGGGTTTTGCCGCTACGGATGTCATCGGCAAACTTTGCTATTTCCTCTGAATTTTGCTTACGCTCCAGAGCTGCATCTTCAACAGCCTGCTGTCGCTTATCCTCAGCGGCGGCTTTGGCTTTTGCAGCCTCTGTGGCGGGGTCTGTCGGTGTGCTATTTCCATGGGTATCAGGATAACGAGCGGCCATCATTGTTTCGATGTCTTGCTGCCCTCCTGATGGGCCAGACTTCACTAATCTTTCAAGACCGGGGGCTGCTCCTGCCGGGTTTTGCGGTGTGGCGGTGCCCAGTATGCTGCTCAGCCCCGTGGATTGTCCGGCCTGTAAGGCGGTATGCTCGCCTGCCGCAATACTGGCCATGAACTGCTGGCGTTGAAACAGTGACTGTAATGTATCAATGGATGGGCTGCTTGATACATTCTGAGTACCTTCCAGCTCTGTGGAGTAGTCAGTAATCGCGCCTTGGGCATCTGCGCGTTGCTTTCGTAACTGGCGCGCTTCAACGGCTGGGTCGACCCGTAGTTCTTGCTCCTGTTTTTGCTGGTAGTTATCAAAATTGAGCGTTTTTAGCTCAGCATTGGGCAGCTTTGCCAGCTCAAGCGGCTGGTAGATTGATTGTGATCTTGCGCCAATAGCAAAACTCATCAATATCTCCTAATGATCATGTGGGCAATCCGTTGCCGTTTATTCTTCCTGTCATGGCAAAGCAAGTTACAAGCCATTTGACTGGTACAGAACTCATCAAGTAGTGCGGTACAGCTCGTATTGAGTTTGCTCAGATGCTGGAGAATGGATAAGATCAATGTCGAAAATAGGTCGGGGAACCTGTGCATTGGCGCAGGTTGAGATAGCCAGAGGCTGAACCCGTTGAACCTGATCCCATTTAATGGGCGTAGGGAACCTGACTGACACCTGGCGCAGCTGTTGCGCCTGTCCTCTGGTTCCGGCGTCATTGCTACAGGAACCGTCTAATGCCTTTCCCGTTGGTGAAGAAGATCCCCAATGTGCTGACCATCGCTGGCTCGGATAGCGGGGGTGGTGCTGGTATTCAGGCGGATATCAAGGCAATTTCGGCTACGGGTAGTTATGCCTGTTCCATTATCACCGCGCTTACCGCGCAAAATACCTGTGGTGTACAGGCAGTACAGACGCTGCCGGTGGCGTTTATTGAGCAGCAATTCGAAGCCGTGTTCAGTGACATCCGCATTGATGCGGTGAAAATCGGCATGCTCGGTGATGCTGATATTATCCGTACGGTGGCGACGATGCTTGAACGCTATCAGCCTGCCAATGTGGTGCTGGACCCGGTAATGGTGGCGACCAGTGGTGATCCGTTGCTGGCTGAGTCTGCCGCGCAGACGCTGATTAGCGAGCTGTTACCGCTGGCGGACCTGGTGACACCCAACCTGCCTGAAGCCCATGCGTTGCTGGGGCTGCCGGTGGATACTGTTGCCGATGAGGCGGCGGTGCTGGCACTGGGGTCTGGATTGATGGGACAGGGCTGTCGTTCGGTACTGGTCAAAGGTGGTCATCAGACGGGTGAGTACAGTACGGATATCTGGATCGGGCCGTTGCGTCATGAACGCTACACCTGCGCCCGGGTTGAGACGACGAACACCCACGGTACAGGCTGTACGCTATCGGCCAGTATTGCCTCGTTTCTGGCCCGAGGTTACCCCATGGCAGAGGCCATTGAGCAGGCCAAGCACTATATTACTGAAGCGATCCGCCATGCCGACCAGCTGGACGTGGGCGCCGGGCATGGTCCGGTGCATCACTTCTATGCGTTGCATTCGCACTGAATACATTTCGCTATGGCTATAAAAACGCCGGTCAGCAAGCTGACCGGCGGGGTTTTCTAGTGAGTTAGCTGCCGATTACTGATCGGGTTGTTCACTTGATTTAGCACTCCCTTTTGCCCATTCGCGTAGTCGTTGCATGGCAACAAACAGCGGTGGAATAAAGAAAATACCAATGAACGTTGCCAGCAGCATCCCGCCCAGCACCACAAAACCAATCGACACCCGGCTGGCCGCCCCGGCCCCTGAGGCCGTAACCAGTGGCAGCACACCCAGGATAAACGACAGTGCGGTCATCATCACCGCCCGGAAGCGTAACCTGGCGGCTTCATTAGCGGCATCCAGAATCGACAGGCCGCCTTGCTCACGTCGCTCCTTGGCGAACTCAACGATCAGAATGGCCGACTTGGCCGCCAGCCCGATCAGCATCACAATCCCGATCTGGGCGTAGAGATTATTGTTTAGGAAGGGCAGCAGTGCCATTGGCAGCAGTGCGCCGAACAGGGCCACGGTAATGGACAGCATCACCGCCAGGGGGATGGTCCAGCTCTCGTACTGCGCTACCAGGAACAGATAGGCGAACAGCACGGCCAGGCTCATGATAAACACCACGTAACCGCCGGACTCCTGTTCCTGCACGGTGGCGCCGGTCCATTCCAGAATATAGCCGTCGGGCAGGGTGTCGCGCGCTAGCTGCTCCAGTGTCGCAATGGCCACACCGCTACTGACACCATCTGTCGGGCTGGCATTCAATGCGGCGGTACGGCGCTGGTTGAAGCGGCTCAGGGTTTGTGGCCCCAGGATCGTTTTGACTGAAACCAGCGAGCTGAGGGGGACCTGATAGCCCTCACGGCTGCGCACATGGAGGCGGTCGATATCAGCGATCGCATCGCGGAACTCGCTATCCGCCTGCAGTATCACTTTGTAGTTCTTGCCGAACAGGTTGAAATCATTGACGTAACTGGAGCCCAGCTGTGCTTGCAAGGTTGCAAACAGGTCGGAGACGGGCACACCCAGGCTCTGGGCTTTTTTGCGGTCAATTTCCAGTTCCAGCTGAGGTACGTTGGCCGAAAAGGTGCTAAACACCTGGGCAAAGGCAGAATGCTGGTTAGCGGCAATGGCCAGGCTGGAGGTGGCCTGAGCCAGTTCCAGTGGTGAACCGTTATTCAGATCCAGAATTTGCGCCTCAAGCCCGCCGGAGCTGCCCAGCCCAGGAATGGGCGGGGTCGGGAAGGCAAAGACATTAGCGCCAGCAATCCCGGCCAGTTTGGCGTTGATTGATGCCAGAATCCGATACCAGGCCAGTTCAGGCGCGGTGCGTTCATCCCAGTGAGTAAACACCGGAATGGCCAGTGCCGCGTTGGAGGCGCCTCCACTAAGCAGGCTGTAGCCGTTTACGCTGATTACATCGCGTACACCGGGTTCGTCCATCAGGATCTGTTCCACCTGATTGACTACTTCGGCGGTGCGATTGAGTGAGGCGCCATCGGGCAGCTGGATGTTTACAAACAGCGCGCCGTTATCTTCGTAAGGGATAAAGCCGGTGGGGATGGTCTTGAACATATAGCCGACACCGCCGCCAATGACGATTAGTAAGCTCAGGCTGAACCAGAGCTTGCGGCTCATAAAGCCGACTTTGCGGCCATAGCCGTCGCGAGCCGCGTTGACCCGGCCATCAAACCAGTGGAAAAAGCCTGAGCTGGGAGCTTCGCCACGTTTGAGCAGCAGCGCGCACAGTGCGGGTGACAGGGTCAGGGCGTTAATCGATGACAGGGCAACGGCCACTGAGATAGTCAGGGCAAACTCGGTGTAGAGCTTGCCGGTGATGCCTGGCATAAAGGCTACCGGAACAAATACCGCTAGCAGGACCAGGGTGGTGGCGATGACCGGGCCGAACACCTCTTTCATTGCCCGCCGGGTCGCTTCCGGTGCGCTGACATGATCCTCGGCCATATGCCGTTTGACGTTCTCCACCACCACAATAGCGTCATCCACCACGATGCCGATGGCCAGAATTAGCGCAAACAGGGAGATGGTATTGATTGAGAACCCGGCAATGCTGAGCACTACGAAGGTGCCAATCAGTGAGACCGGAATGGTCGCCGCAGGAATCAGTGTGGCGCGCCAGTCTGCCAGGAAGATATAGGTGACCAGCACCACCAGGATAAAGGTGATGCCCAGTGTCTCGACCACCTCTTTCAGGGACGCGCGTACCGACAGCGTGCTGTCGTAGGGTACAGCAAAGGCCACATCGTCAGGGAAGCGCTTGCTCAGGCGTTCCAGCTCGGCGTATACCGCATCGGCAACCTCCAGGGCATTGGCGCCAGGGCTCTGATAAACCGCGATGGCGGCAGAGGCTTTACCATTGAGCGCGGTGCTGGAGCTGTAAGTTTGTGAGCCCAGTTCGACGCGGGCGACATCTTTCAGGCGGATGCTGGAGCCATCCGGGTTCGCGCGCACCAGAATGTTTTCAAATTCACTCTGGCTGGTCAGACGCCCGGTCGCACGCAGGCTGTACTGAAACTGCTGGCCACTGTTTATCGGCGGCTGACCAATAATACCGACCGAGGCCTGGATATTCTGCTCGCTGATCGCGGTGCTGATATCACTGGCGTTGAGGTTCAAAGCCATCAGCCGGTCCGGGTCCAGCCAGATGCGCATACCATAGTCCAGCGCACCAAACTGACTGGCTGAACCAACCCCGTTAATCCGGGCCAGCGAATCCTGGATATAAATGGAAGCGTAGTTACTCAGGTACAGCGCATCATGGCTGTTATCCGGCGAGTAAATGTTGGCAACCAGCAGCATATTGGTCGACTGCTTTTTGGTGGTGACGCCCTGGCGTACGACTTCCTGCGGCAGGGTGGATTGCGCCAGCGAAACCCGGTTCTGCACATTAATTGCAGCCTGGTCCGGGTCGGTACCGACGGCGAAGGTGATGGTCAGGGTGTAGCTGCCATCGTTGGCGCTGCTGGACGACATATACAGCATATCGTCGACGCCGTTGACCTGAGCTTCAATCGGTGTCGCGACGGCCTGTTCGACCACTTCGGAGTTAGCCCCCGGGTAGCGGGCGGTTACCTGTACCTGTGGTGGTGTGATTTCAGGATACTGGGCAATGGGCAGGGTGAGCATGGCCAGTGCACCGGCGATCACCATCACAATGGAGATCACCAGGGCAAATTTGGGCCGATTGATAAAAAACAGTGAAAACATGGTTTATCCCTCTACCGGCTTCACAACACTGCCTGCACGGGCTTTCTGCAACCCTTCGATAATCACCCGTTCACCTTTCAGCAGGCCATGCTGTACTCGCCAGCGGCCTTCAAACTGTTCGCCCATACGGACACGGCGCAGCTCGACTTTATTGTCTCGAT
>JAIBDV010000351.1 GCA_024686055.1 Neptuniibacter sp. | reverse complement strand
GGCATTGTCGGTGCAATAGCGCATATCACAGGCACACACCAGATCCAGCGCCCCACCAATACAGCCGCCCTGCACCGCCGCCAGTACCGGAATACAAATCTGTTCCAGCCGGTTAAAGCAGTCCTGCAGCTGTAGCACCAGCCGACGCATGGATTCAGCCTGTCGGCCCCGTTCGCCCTGGAACAGCTGAGGGTTGGGGTTGGTGAAGATTTCCAGATCCATGCCTGCACTGAAATGCTTACCGGTGGATGAGATCACCAGTACCCGCGCTTCAGCGCTCTGGTCCAGTGCGCTTAGTGCTGCCGGAAACTCCAGCCAGAACTGCCGGTTCATGGCGTTACAGGCACTGGGGCGGGACAGCTGCAGATGAGCGATGCTATCCGTGATACTCAGCTCAAACGTTTCGTATTGCATGGGGCTCTCCATGAGATGAATCGGGCTGGCTGCGCTGTCGGCAACCATCTTGACACCGTCAAGTTACGATTCAATCTTGACCCTGTCAAGATCCAGCGCCAGAATCTCCCCATGCCTGAACATAAAGAATCGTTATCAAAGAATCGTTATCACCATGGTGATCTGCGCCAGTCGCTGCTCAATACCGCAACCGCCATCATCCGCGAAGGGGGCGTGGATGCGCTGTCTATTCGCAAGCTGGCGGATCAGGTAGGGGTTTCACGCACCGCGCCCTATCACCATTTCAAGGATAAACGCGCGCTGTTGTGCGCGATTGCCGAACAGGGTTTTGCACAACAGGCGGCGGCGGTAAGTGCACTGACCGAAACAACCGATGCCGATGGCCGGGCACTGTTTGAGGCCTATGTGATCGCCTATATTCGCTTTGCGGATGAAAACCCGGAAACCTATGAGCTGATGTTTGGCAAGGAGATCTGGAAACAGGGCAGCCCGACAGAATCATTACAGGCGGTATCGAAGGCCAGTTTTCAACACTGGCTGGAATGGGTAGGCCGACTACAGCAGCAAGGACTACTGCCTGCTGATCATGCCACCTTGCGGGTTGCGCAAGCCAGCTGGGCCACGTTGCATGGCCTGTGCCGGTTATTTAATGATGGTGTCTATACCGATCGGGATAATCTGGAGGCGATGGGTAAAACCGCAGCGGCCCTGTTACTGAATACGCCTCAGGCCTGAACCCGCCGTACATTACGCTCTATTCAGATCGGCACGTGGCAGCCAGCCCCCAGCTGGCTGCTTATCATCATTAACCCTCAGGCCACTCGGCGGGGTAATGAAGGCTGGTCCTTACCCTCAAGAGTACGCTCTTCAGTCAACTGATTGATGCGCAGCATAACTTCTTCACTGGCACTTTCAGCTAGCTTCATCTGTGCCACGATCTGTTCACGCAACTGCTGGCTGCCTTCCCAGTCCTGCTCACTGAGGCGTAACGCTTCCTGTACGCACGCGTGTACCGCCGCATGGGGCTGTTCCAGCTGACGGTACGCACTCATATGGCCAAACTGCTCACGCCCCATGCCTTCGTAATACCAGCGACCCATACGACACTGAGTATGATCAACAGCAATGGCTGCACACTTATCCTGGTGCTCATCACAGCCACCATCGAGCGCTACGTAGCCATTCTGTTTGTAAATCACATGATCCAGTTTAACCAGCGAGTTATAAATCACCGCCGAGGCTATATCGACCTGTTGCACAGACTTTTCTGAGGATTCAGCCAGCGAGTTAAACTGGCTTTCAAAATCCTCAACCATGGCACTCATCCCCTGAGTCACTTCATTGGAGTGTTCGGCAATCTGGCTGACATTTTCAACCCGCTGGCTAAAGCTGGCCATAATCTGATCCACCGATTCCGCCGTCACTTTGGTTCGACGCGACAGCGCTTTAACTTCATCAGCCACCACTGCAAAGCCCTTGCCCGTCTCACCTGCACGGGCCGCTTCAATCGAGGCATTGAGTGCCAGCAACCCGGTCTGGTCAGCGATCTCCTTAATCGTCAGCAAGGAGCCGACGATCTGGTCGCTGTCCCGACTCAGAATACCAACCACATCCGCCACTTCCTGCACCGTACCGGTGATATCGTCAATGGCAGTGCGAATGGTTTCGACATCGCGCAGGTTTTTCTGCGCCGCTTCGGCATTACTGCGCGCCTGAGTGCCAAATTCACGGGCATCTTCATCAATACGAATCAGGTCGTCCTGGGTCTGCTTAAGATTACGGATCAGGTTCTCAGTGTTAAGCCGGTGCAGGCTGGACGCCAGTTCATTACGGTTGATCAGCTTGACGTTATCTCTCATCGCCATCACGGACGAGTCGATCGCTTCCAGTGAGTCACCCATCCGGCCTGGCAACCCAGCCCCCAGCGGGTGACGGTCAAAATTACCCTTCGCGACCAGCCGGAAGCAGGTATCCACCTCTTTGAAGTAGCTCTCCACCCGATCCAGCAAATCGTTCAGCGCCCAGGCGACCTGACCCAGCTCCCCCAGCCCTTTGGTGCTACTGATGCGATGATGCAATTCACCCCGCGAGCTCATTTTCAGGGCATATTCAATACGCTTCAGCGTTTCAACCAGCCGTAGCGACTGAAAAATCTGCAACCCCATCAAGACTGCCACCAGTACGCCCCCCACCACATGCCAGAGATCCAGCCCATAACGCAGGGTTGAATACACAAATGTCATGCCGATAATGGCGTAACAGATTACAGTCCCGGTCACATACTGGGTACGCAGGAACGGGATACTTCGGCTGACCGATTTATAGGGCATACTTCAGTCCTCTCAAAGCTGACCGTGGCGATAAAGTCGCAACATGGCAGGGAAATAGTCAAGACGGTTCTGGTCCAGCCAGTTCTGAAGGTGGGCTGCTGACTGGTCAATAGACGAACGTCCGCCGCCAGAAGCTTCAATGGTAACCATCTGTTGATAGAGTTCAGCGATTAGCCGGATGGCTGACTCCGGTGCTTTACGACGCACAGAATAATAGCCACGCGTCTGACCGCGTTCATCGATATCCGGGGTAACATTGGCGAAAACCCAATAGTATCTGCCGTCAGAACAGAGGTTTTTCACAAAGCCAAAAAACTCCTGACCGCTTTGTAACGTCTTCCACATGAGTCGATACACGGCTTTTGGCATATCCGGATGGCGGATTATATTATGGGGTTGCTGCAACAGCTGCTGCTCGGAAAAACCAGCGATCGACATAAAACGCCGATTGGCGTAGGTGATTTTGCCTTTGAGGCAGGTTTTGCTAACGATCAGCTCATTGTCAGCAAGGACAATTTCACCGTGTTGGGAAGAAATGGAGCGAGACATCCTTACCTCTGAACTCAACAGACTGCTTAAGATCTGCGACGCCAGTGCAAGGACATTCGACTTAGAGGGCAGATCTTTAAATTCAGGCGTATTTATACACCGTTCGCAAATGTGCTACCAGTATTGAATTCAACCCATTGTTTACGCTGAAAAAGCTCTGCAGCCGAACGTCCACCAACAACGGCATCACACGCAGCAAGCCACTCACCACTAATTAAAATTCAAAAAACCCATATAAAATCAAAAAACCGTCGATCTGATACATTTCACTGCACATTCCAACCAATAAAAACGGGAAGAAATCACGGTCCTTTCACAACTTCGTCAGAAGGCGGCGGGCCTGTTTACGACAGACCCCGCCTGGCCCATCGAAAGCACTGCCAGGGTTTGCTATTCTCAATCGGGCCCATATAACCCACATTTGGGGAGCAGATAGCAATCACACGATGCAGATCACAATTAAAAATGCAGTAGATAAGCGCTTCAG
>JAIBDV010000272.1 GCA_024686055.1 Neptuniibacter sp. | reverse complement strand
GTGCAGGATATTTGGTATCAATTGAGTATCACTTTTTTGATACTGGTAATGCCGCTTATCTCCATGTTTTTTATAGTATTATTGTGGTTCTTCGACAGGCCCGCTTACTTCTCCGTTATGAGCCTGATTCATTTCGTCTTCAACCCAGCTCAATTGCAGTTTCGTTCACATCCACGTATTGTTCGCGCTTCACTGGGTGTCGCCTGTTTTACAGGTGAGAGAACAGATCTGAGCCGTTAAAGTGTTCAGATTTCGATTGGGAAGTTGGTGCCTCGCCGCTTACGGCTGAGAATCCCGACACTGCCCCCGCAACGGTAAATGGGTCACGTTATTTCAGATGTCACTGTGCTGCTGGCATGGGAAGGCGAAGTAACAGAACAGCGATGTTCACCCCTGAGTCCGGATACCAGCCTGGTGAGGTAGTTCTATGGTGTTGCGGAGGGCTTCACCTGACGGTAATGCAGGCCATTGGTTGCAGTAAATCTGCCGGGCTGTATTACAGTTTTCCTCCCCAACTCCGCCTGTATTCCATTACTCAGACGGAGCAATACGCATGTTTAAAAAACTGACGGCCTCAGCCCTGCTGACTGCCAGCCTGCTTTCCAGCCAGGCCAGTGCCCACTTTCAGATGGTTTATACCCCGGACACCCTGCGTGAGCGTGGTGGCCTGATTACCCTCAAAATGCCTTTTACCCACCCGGCCTCCAGTGGCTATGTGATGACGGTTGATAAACCTGAGCAGTTTTTCGTGGTACGTAAAGGCAAGAAAACCGACCTGCTGGGCAGTCTGACGCCGATCCAGTGGAGCAGCGCTGAAAACACCGGCCCGGCCTATGAAGCCCAGGTGAAACTGCGTGGCCTGGGTGACAATATTTTTGTCCTGCAGCCTGCACCGTATCTGGAAAAAGAAGAAGACAAATATATCCAGCAGATCACCAAGAGCATCGTTAATGTTGGCAGCCTGCCGACTGACTGGAACGAAGAGCTGGGGCTGGCAGCTGAGATCGTCCCGCTCACCAAACCCTACGCCATCTATGAAGGCGGCACGTTTACCGGTGTGGTGAAAAGTGCTGGTAAACCGGTGCCGTTTGCCGAAATTGAGGTGGAATACCTCAACTATGTACCGGATATGCAGTCCAACGCCTTTGCTGAAGCACCGGCAATTACTCCGCCGGGTCAGGCTTTTATTACCATGACGCTCTATGCCGATGCCAATGGCACCTTTAATTTCAGTATCCCGAAGGCGGGGCACTGGGGTTTTGCGGCGCTGGGTGTGGGGCCGGTGAAAGAACATAACGGCAAAGAACTGTCCCAGGATGCGGTGATCTGGGTGCAGGCAAGCGCGGTCAAATAACCGGAGCAATCCATGCATATTGTTGACGGTGCCCTGGCACCGGAAGTGCTGATCGGCGGTGCCATACTGGCGCTGGCCGGTGTGGCGGTGGGGCTGAAAAGGCTCGACTACGATCACCTGCCGCTGGTCGGCGTGCTGTCGGCGGCCTTTTTTGTGGCCTCCTATATCCACCTGCCGGTGGGCTTTTCCAGTGTCCATTTGATTCTGAATGGCCTGATCGGTGTGGCACTGGGCTGGGCGGCGTTTCCAGCCCTGCTGGTGGCGCTGATTTTGCAGGCGGTGTTCTTCGGCTTTGGCGGCTTCCTGGTGCTGGGGGTAAACACCTTTAACATTGCCTTGCCAGCGGTGCTGGTCTGGTATCTGTGTCGGCCGGGGATTATTCGTAGTAAAACCCCGAAGGGGGCGGCGATCTGGGGCGGTATCGGCGGCGCGCTGTCGGTGGCGCTGACCACCTTGATGGTGGCAGGCTCACTGGCGCTGTCCGGTGAAGCGTTCTGGCTGGCGGCCAAAGCCACCCTGGTAGCGCATATTCCGATTATCGTGGTGGAAGGCTTTGTCACGGCAGCGGCGATGATGCTGATCTCCCGGGTGCGGCCTGATTTCCTGCACCAGCTGGAGGATGAATAATGCGTTTGCTGATCGTCCTGCTGTGCTTGCTGGCCGGGCCTGCGCTGGCCCACAATGTGGTCGGTGGTGTTTACGCCATCGGCATCGAGATTGAGGGCGAAGCGGGGTTCTCTAATGGCGACAGCGCCAAACCGGGTCTGCTGGTGGAGGTGTTCGATAGCAATGGCAACCTGCTGGGTAAAACCGAAACCGATGATGAGGGCATGTTCACCTTTATCGCCACTACGCGGATAGAGCATCACTTTCGCATCGAAATGGGCTCCGGCCACCTGCTGCAGGTAAGTCTGCCTGCTGACGAATTGCCGGAAGATCTGCCCGGTGGCAGTGCCTCGGCGGCTGTTGTGGCCAAAGCGGCAAACCTGAGTAATACAGCGATTGATGCCCGCCAGTTGCAGGCGGTGGTTGAAAAAGCCGTGGCCCGTCAGGTAACGCCGTTGCGCAAAGAGCTGGCGGCCTTTAAAGAGAAAGCCGGGTTGCGCGATATTCTCGGTGGCATCGGCTATATCTTTGGCCTGTGTGGGCTGGCGATGATGCTGCGTGAACGTAAACAGCGTAAAGCCGCTGAACAGCGTTCCAGCGAGGCCGCTTAACATGCCCCAGGCGCTGGAACACAGCGGTACCTCATGGAAAGGTCAGCAGCTTAAACATAAGCCCTCACTGATCGACCGGCTGGACCCGCGCCTGCGTATTCTGGCGGCGGCCGGGTTTGCCAGTGTGGTGGTGCTGTCGCACAGTTTCATCCCGCTGATCAGCGGCCTGCTGCTGGCGCTGGCGATGGCAGTGCTGGCAAAACTGGCGCTTAAACGTACCCTGCGCCGGGTAATCGCCATGGACATGTTTATGATCTTTCTGATCATTATGCTGCCCTTTACCACCCCGGTGCCCGTCGGCGAACAGCCGATGCTGCAGCTGGCCGGTTTGAGTGCCAGCTGGGCCGGGTTGTCCCATGCCCTGCAGATCACCCTCAAGGGCAACGCGGTGATCCTGATTATGCTGTCGCTGGTCGGCACTATGACGGCCACCACCCTGGGTCATGCCATGGCCAGTTTGAAGGTGCCTGCCAAGCTGGTACACCTGCTGCTGTTCACCGTGCGTTATATGGACGTGATCGGTCAGGAATACAAACGGATGCGCCGGGCGATGCAGGCGCGGGCCTTTGTGATGGGCACCAACCGCCATACCTGGCGGGCCATCGGTTACCTGATAGGGATGTTGCTGATCCATTCGCTGGAGCGCTCGGAGCGTATTCTGGCGGCGATGAAATGCCGCGGCTTTAATGGCCGCTTCTATCTGCTGGATAACTGGCAGCTGCAACGGCTCGATTACCAATGCGGGCTGGGCTGGCTGCTGATACTGACACTGCTGACAGGAGCCAACTGGCTATGAGCGTACTGCTGCAAACCCGTGGCCTGACGTACCGCTACCCTCGGCGTGAACCGGTGCTGGATAAGGTTGATTTCGCCCTGCACAAAGGCGACCGTCTGGCGCTGACCGGGGCCAACGGGGCCGGTAAAACCACCCTGTTTCATCTGCTGGTGGGGCTGAAAAAAGCCAAAGCGGGGGAGATTATCGCCTTCGGCCAGACCCGTCGTCAGGAAGCCGACTTTGTTGAAGTGCGGGCGCGGGCCGGGTTCCTGTTTCAGGACCCGGATGATCAGCTGTTCTGCCCCACGGTGCTGGAAGATGTGGCCTTTGGTCCACTCAACCTGGGCAAAAGTCAGAGCGAAGCGATCGCCATCGCCCAGCAAACCCTGGCGGACCTTGGCATGGCAGGTTTTGATGATCGCATCACCTATCAGCTGTCTGGCGGTGAGAAGCGGATGATCACCCTGGCCTGTGTACTGGCGATGTCGCCCGATGTGTTGCTGCTGGATGAACCCACCAACGCACTGGACAGTCAGGCCCGCCAGCGGCTGATTGATACGTTGCAGGGCTTACCCCAGGCGATGATTATTATTTCCCACGATGACGACTTTCTGGCCCAGCTGGCTAACCGTCGCCTGCGTCTGGAAAGCGGAAAATTGACCGACCCGGATGTCACACCGGCTCAGGAGGTGCTGCATGGCTGAGTTTCCGTTCAGCGCTGTGGCCGGTCAGGCAGGCTTCAAAACCGCCTTGTTGCTGGCGGCGATCAACCCGGCCATTGGCGGGGTGCTGGTCAGCGGTCCCCGTGGTTGTGCCAAATCAACCCTGGTGCGGGCGCTGGCTGATCTGCTGCCAGAATCACCGTTTGTCACCCTGCCGCTGGGGGCCAGCGAAGAGATGCTCACCGGCACCCTGGACTTGCAGCAGGTGCTCAACGACCAGCAGCTGGCGTTTCGGCCCGGACTGCTGAGCAAGGCCCATCAGGGTATGCTGTACGTGGATGAAGTCAATTTGCTGGCTGACCCGCTGGTGGACCTGCTGCTGGATGTTTCCGCCAGTGGGGTCAACCATGTCGAGCGTGATGGCATCAGCCAGCGCCACGAGGCCCGCTTCGTGCTGATCGGCACCATGAACCCGGACGAAGGCGAACTGCGCGAGCAGCTTAAAGACCGCTTCGGCCTGATGGTGGAACTGGACAACCGCTACGCACTGGAAGACCGGGTGCGCATTGTCCGCGCCCGCGATGCCTATGATCGTGATCCGGCGGCGTTCTGTCATCAGTTCGCCGCTGAGCAGCAACAACTGCAGCAGCAGATTCTGGCGGCGCGTGCCCGGCTGGCCGATGTGCAGTGCGATGAAGCGCACCAGCTGGAGATCGCCCGGCGCTGTGATGCTGCTCAGGTTGATGGCCTGCGTGGCGATATCGTCTGGTACCGGGCGGCGCTGAGCCATGCGGCCTGGCGCGGTGGGCTTGAGGTTGAAACCCTGGATATCGATGCGGTAGAGCCGCT
>JAIBDV010000093.1 GCA_024686055.1 Neptuniibacter sp. | reverse complement strand
GGTGAGCGGACGCTGACTGAAGTTGTCTCTGGTCAGCGTGAAGAAGTGATGGCAGATGTTATTGCCAAGCTTAGCGCCCTGACGCAGTCGGAGCTGGGTGTTGAAGTGGTGGATGTGCGTATCAAGCGTATTGACCTGCCAGCTGAGGTATCCAACTCGGTGTATGAGCGTATGCGTACTGAACGTGAGCGTCTGGCCCGTGAGCTTCGCTCCCGTGGTAAGGAGCTGGCGGAAGGTATCCGTGCTGACGCAGACCGTCAGAAGACGGTTATCGAGGCTGAGGCGTATCGTGAGTCTGAGCTGGCGCGTGGTGAAGGGGATGCGAATGCAGCCCGGATCTATGCTGACGCCTATAGCCAGGATCCCGAGTTCTACTCATTCCACCGTAGCTTGCAGGCATACCGTAATGCCTTCGGTCAGGGTGGTAACGTGATGCTGCTTAAGCCTGATAGCGACTTTTTTAAGTACCTGGGCAAGCCGGTCAACAGTGGTGGTTAGCTGGCTAAAAAAAGTGCGACTGCGGGGGCTGTAATCACCCGTAGTCGTGTTAGAATACCGCAAACCGGGCCTTGACCCGGTTTTTTTGTGTGGCAATACCCGGAGGCGCGCGGCCATGAGTGAACAATTCTGGCAGGCGTTAGCGGCAGGGCTGGCGTTGATGTTGATCTTTGAGGGCGTGATTCCGTTCCTCTATCCACAGCGCTGGCGGCAGCTGGTTGAACAGTTGTCGCAGGTCAGTAACCATGCGCTACGCATGATGGGACTGGTCTCCATGTTGCTTGGTGTATTGCTGTTGTACTGGATTCGCTGATCGAGAAACGAGGGAAACGCATGGCTCTGGCTGATCGCTGGCTATTACCCGATGGTGTAAAAGAAGTTCTGGCACCTGATGCTTATCATATCGAGACGCTCCGTCGTCGCGTGCTGGATCTGTATCATCACTGGGGCTACGATCTGGTGATGCCGCCATTGATGGAACACCTTGACTCATTGCTGACGGGTGTCGGTCGTGATCTCGATCTGAACACATTCAAGCTGACCGATCAGCTGACCGGTCATACGCTGGGCGTTCGCGCTGATATTACGCCTCAGGTTGCTCGTATTGATGCCCACCGCATGGATACTCAGGGTGCCAATCGCCTGAGTTACTGTGGTTCCGTATTACATACCCGTTCTGCTGAGCCGCTGGCCTCGCGTAACCCAATGCAGATTGGTGCTGAGCTCTATGGCCATGCCGGTATCGAAAGCGAGATTGAAGTGATCTCGCTGATGCTGGAAACCCTGGCAGTGGTGAAAGCAAATACAGAACTGAGTCTGGATCTGGGGCACGTAGATATCTTCCGTGGCCTGATGCAGGTTGCGGGTCTGAGTGATGCTCAGCAGGATGAATACCGTGATATCCTGGCGCGTAAAGCGCTGCCGGAGCTGGATCTGTTTGTCGCGCAAATCGCAGATGAGCAGGTGCGTCACTGGCTGGGTCGGCTGCCGCGTCTGACCGGTGGTGTTGAGATGCTGGAATCTGCCCGTCAGGTATTGTCCGGTGCGCCAGCGTCTGTATCGCAGGCTGTGCTATATCTGCAGCAGCTGGCTGAGCAGCTGCAGAGCCGCTATCCACAGCTGGATCTGTATTTCGATCTGAGTGAGCTGCGTGGTTATAACTATCATACCGGTGTGGTGTTCGCGGCTTATGTGCCAACCCACGGTCAGGCGATCGCCAAAGGCGGTCGTTATGATGATATCGGGCGTGATTTTGGTCGTGCCCGTGCTGCAACAGGGTTCAGTTGCGATCTGAAAATTCTATCTGAGCTGTCACAAGAAACAGTACAGACTGATGCAGTTGTCCTGGCGCCAGCCGGTGATGATGCAACTCTTTTACAGGCGATTCGTGACCTGCGTATGCAGGGCCAGCGGGTTGTCCAGGCGCTGCCAGGTGCGGCGTCAGAAGATGGCTGCAGCCAACAGTTACTGCAGCGTGATGGGCAGTGGGTTGTCGCTCAGCGATAAACCCGGTTAACTAACTCAATTATCTCTAGAAGGCAACAATGGGTAGAAACGTCGTCGTTTTGGGAACCCAGTGGGGTGACGAAGGTAAAGGCAAGATCGTCGACCTGCTGACCGATCAGGCAGCAGCGGTGGCTCGCTTTCAAGGCGGTCACAACGCCGGTCACACGCTGGTTATCGATGGTGAGAAGACAGTTCTTCACCTGATTCCGTCTGGTATCCTGCGTGAAAACGTAATGTGTCTCATCGGTAACGGCGTAGTGCTGTCACCCGAAGCACTGCTGAAAGAGATCAAAGGGCTGGAAGACGCCAATGTGCCAGTACGCGAACGTTTGCGTCTGAGCCCGGCTTGCCCACTGATCCTGCCATGTCATGTCGCTCTTGATCAGGCGCGTGAAGTTGCGCGCGGTAATGCCAAAATTGGTACTACTGGTCGTGGTATTGGTCCGGCATATGAAGACAAGGTTGCGCGTCGTGGTCTGCGTCTGGCAGATCTGATGGATGCGGAGTTGTTCGCGCAGAAGTTAAAAGAAGTTCTGGAATACCATAACTTCATGCTGCAGAACTACTACAAGGCTGAGCCTGTCGATTATGACACGGTGCTGGCGGATACGCTGGCCATGGGTGAGCAGCTGCGTCCAATGGTGACGGATGTTACCGCGATGCTGCATGACCTGCGTAAAGCCGGTGATCACATCATGTTTGAAGGTGCGCAGGGTTCATTGCTGGATATTGATCACGGTACGTACCCGTACGTGACATCTTCCAACACAACTGCTGGTGGTGTCTCCACGGGTAGTGGTTTTGGCCCGTTGTACCTCGACTATGTGCTGGGTATCACCAAGGCTTACACCACGCGTGTTGGCAGTGGTCCATTCCCGACTGAACTGGATTGCGAAGTCGGTGTGCGTCTGGCTGAGCGTGGCCATGAGTTCGGTTCTACAACCGGCCGTGCCCGTCGTTGTGGCTGGTTTGATGCGGTTGCGCTTAAACATGCGATCCAGATCAATTCCATTTCCGGTATCTGTCTGACCAAGCTGGATGTACTGGACGGCCTGGAAACGATCAAGATCTGTATCGGTTATCAGGATGCTGATGGCAACACTGTAACCTCTCTGAACGGCAGTGAAGACTACGAGGTAGTAACACCTGTCTACGAAGAGATGCCAGGCTGGACTGAGTCCACCGTGGGTGCGCAGACGGTTGACGCGCTGCCAGCTGCGGCGCGGGCGTACATCGAGCGGCTGGAAATTCTGTGTGAAGCGCCGGTGGATATCATCTCTACCGGTCCTGATCGCGTTGAAACCATCGTGCTGCGTAATCCATACGACGCCTGATTTGTTTCAGAAGCATAAAAAAACCCGGCTATGTAAATAGCCGGGTTTTTTTGTGCCTGCATCGGCTTGGCAGCCCCGGTTGGGGTTGCCAAGTCTTTTGCTTAGCTCAGTTCAGGTGTTACGGCTGGGCGCAAGTTCTGCAGCAATGCTTTCAGCATTTTAGGATTAGCTGCAATCAGGTGTCCCAGGTTGCGGTAGTTGCTGCCGCCGTTAAGGTCGGCAACCAGGCCACCGGCTTCCTGTACCAGCAGCAGAGCTGCTTCAAATTCAGGTTCGGACAGGCCGAGCTGGAAGAAGCCGTCTGCACGACCAGCGGCCAGGTTGGCCAGGTTCAGTGCTGCGGAGCCTGCGTTATTTATGCTCGCGCCCGCCATGTTGATGTTCTTGAACATCTCAAGGTAGGCGTTCAGGTGGCCTTTATCGCTACCGCGGTTAAAGAAACCGGAGCCGATTGCGCTACCTTCAATAGTGCGGTTGTTGCCAACACGCAGGCGTTTGCCGTTCAGGTGGGCGCCGTAACCACGGCTGGCAGTGAATTCTTCAGCTGTCATCGGGTTCAGGACGATAGCGTGTTCCAGGCGGTCGCGCTGGTAGCCAGCAATGCACAGAGCAAAGTTTGGCAGGCCTTTAGAGAAGTTACTGGCGTTATCAATAGGATTGACATTCCAGGTGACTTCGTCGCCTTCGTTGGTGCCTGTCGGCGCGTGCTCGCCAGTGTAGACGCCCACAACGCGATGGTGCGGATACGCTTTCTGAATAGTATGTACTACTGTCAGTTCGGCTCGGCTGGCGGTGTCGCGTACGAAGTCGGTGACATCGGATTGTTCAGATTTGATCAGGTCCAGGCGCTCTACAGCGCGAGCTACCTGCTCACCTGCGATACGGGCAGCTCGCAGGGCGATATTCAACATCGGTTGCATGTTGTGATGGTCTCAAAAGAGGTTAAGGGCAAGGGGCCTATTATAGCCGAGCTAATAGACTGCTGAACAGATGACAATAGCTTTGCTACAATATGTCCCTTCAAAAAAGTGGATAGCGGGCTAATGCTGGAAAATATCACCATTATTCTGGTTAACACCACTCACCCGGGTAACATCGGTGGAGTGGCGCGAGCAATGAAAAACATGGGTCTCACAGACTTGCGTCTGGTTGAGCCGAAAGTGTTCCCAGATGGCGATGCGGTGGCGCGCGCTTCAGGCGCTACCGATCTGCTGGATAATGCTGGCGTTTTTAGCAGTCTGGCTGAGGCGCTGGCAGATTGCCAGTTAGTTGTTGGTACGAGCGCCCGTGAACGACATATTCCCTGGCCGCTAATCAATCCGCGTGAGCTGGCGGCGATTACTGCGCCCTTGTCGGGTAGTCAGAAAATTGCGATTGTGTTTGGGCGTGAAGATCGCGGCCTGACCAATGAAGAGCTGCAGTTGTGTCACCACCATGTCAATATTCCCACCAATGAGGCCTTCAGTTCGCTGAATATCGCTGCCGCTGTGCAGGTCGTTACCTATGAGCTGCGGATGGCGGCGCTGGGGTTGACGGAGTCGGCTGAGCGCCCACAGTGGGGGACTGAGTGGGATATAGATCTGGCCAGCCATCAGGAATTAGAGTTGCTGTTTGAGCACCTTGAAAAAGTTCTGGTGGATACGGAATTCCTTGACCCGGAAAACCCGCGTCAGTTGATGCCGCGTCTGCGGCGTCTCTTTATGCGTGCTGTTCCCGACAAAGTTGAAGTGAACGTCTTGCGCGGCATTCTGAGTACAATCGAAAAGAAAATAGATGGCGGGCACTGATCCGTTGCCGGTGTTGCACGCTAAAAGATGTTAAGCTTAGACATCTTTCCGGGGTCAGGTTTAATCCCGACTAAAAAGGTTGGTTATATACTTGACTGTAATGGTCAAGAAAAGCATAATGCCGCGACATAACTCGCAGTTAGACGAGGAGCAGGTTTTATGCGACTAACAACAAAAGGCCGTTATGCAGTAACGGCTATGCTGGATCTGGCATTGCATGAAGGCAAGGGGCCGATCAGTCTGGCGGATATTTCTGAACGTCAGGGGATCTCGCTTTCTTACCTGGAGCAACTGTTTGCCAAGTTGCGCCGCAACGAGCTGGTACGCAGTGTGCGTGGTCCAGGAGGCGGCTATCAGCTGAATCGCGAGAAAGCCGCGATTCCTGTCGCTGAGGTTATCGACGCGGTGAATGAATCCGTGGATGCCACCGGTTGTAATCGTAAGGGTGATTGTCAGGGCGGTGAAACCTGTCTGACGCATCATCTGTGGTGTGATCTAAGTGATCAGATCCATAATTTTTTAAGTGGTATCAGTCTGGCTGATCTTGTGGCGCGTAAAGATGTGCGTGAGGTTGCATTGCGTCAGGAGCAGAATCAGTCAGAACAGCTGATCGTGAGTTCGTCAGGACAGCCGGCAGCCAAAGCTGCGGTTTGATGTGAGGGTCGGAGATCGACAATGAATACACCAATTTACCTGGATTATTCCGCAACAACGCCGGTTGACCCGCGTGTTGCCGAGAAGATGATTGAGTGCCTGACAAAAGAGGGCAACTTCGGTAACCCTGCGTCCCGCTCTCACCTGTTTGGCTGGAAAGCAGAAGAGGCGGTTGAAGATGCGCGTCGCCAGGTGGCTGACCTGCTAAACGCTGACCCACGCGAGATTGTCTGGACCTCCGGCGCGACTGAGTCTGACAACCTGGCGATTAAAGGTGTTGCTCACTTCTACCACAAGAAGGGCAAGCATATCATCACCTCCAAAATCGAGCACAAAGCCGTGTTGGATACCTGTCGGCAGCTGGAGCGCGAAGGGTACGAAGTAACCTATCTGGATCCGACCTCTGAAGGCCTGATTGAGCCGCAGATGGTTGCAGATGCGCTGCGTGAAGATACCATTCTGGTATCTCTGATGCATGTAAACAACGAGATCGGTGTTATCACGGATATCGCTGCGATCGGCGAACTGACCCGCGCTAATGGCACGCTGTTTCATGTTGATGCGGCACAGAGTGCCGGTAAGGTCGAGATCGACCTGAAAAATACCAAGGTTGATCTGATGTCGCTGTCTGGCCATAAAATGTATGGTCCTAAAGGTGTTGGCGCGCTGTACGTTTGCCGTAAGCCTCGTGTTCGTCTGGAAGCTCAGATGCACGGTGGTGGTCATGAGCGTGGCATGCGTTCCGGCACGCTGGCAACGCATCAGCTGGTTGGCATGGGTGAAGCTGCCCGTATCGCCAAGGAAGAGATGGTCGCTGAAACTGCTCATACCGTTGCCTTGCGTGACCGTTTGTGGGCGGGTGTCAGTGATATGGATGAAGTTTATATCAATGGCAGCGCTGAGCAGCGTGTGCCTGGTAACATGAACATCAGTTTTGCCTTTGTCGAAGGTGAGTCGTTGTTGATGTCACTGAAAGATCTGGCTGTATCTTCTGGTTCGGCCTGCACCTCTGCCAGTCTGGAACCTTCGTACGTCTTGCGTGCGCTGGGTCTGAATGACGAGATGGCGCATAGTTCGATCCGTTTTTCTGTCGGTCGTTTTACGACTGAAGCGGAAGTGGATTACGCCGTTAAACAGGTCCGTGAAGCGGTAGGCAAGCTGCGTGAGCTATCCCCATTGTGGGATATGTTTCAGGACGGTGTAGATCTGAGCAAAGTTGAGTGGGTTCACCACTAAGCGGCAGCCGAGTATTCGAGGAGATTTAGTTATGGCTTACAGCGAAAAAGTTATCGACCACTACGAAAATCCACGCAATGTTGGCAAGATGGATGCGCAGGATGCATCTGTTGGTACCGGCATGGTAGGTGCGCCTGCCTGTGGTGACGTTATGCGTCTGCAGATCAAGGTGAGCGAAGAAGGTGTTATTGAAGACGCCAAATTCAAAACCTATGGCTGTGGCTCTGCAATTGCGTCCAGTTCCCTGGTCACTGAATGGGTGAAAGGGATGACGCTGGACCAGGCGGCTGAGTTGAAAAACTCTGAAATCGCCGAAGAGCTGGCACTGCCCCCAGTGAAAATTCACTGCTCAGTGCTCGCTGAAGACGCGATTAAAGCGGCTATCACCGACTATAAAGACAAGCAGAAGTAATTCGCCCGTCTTTTTATTCGGGCCGGGCACTTCCTTATGGGAGTGATCCGGCTTTACAGTATCAAGGCTACCTTACCGGTAGTGCTATGCAGGATTGAAGTGCTATGGCCATTACAATGACTGACGCAGCCGCTGACCATATCGGCAAATTCCTTGAAAACCGTGGCAAAGGCGACTCTGTTCGTCTGGGTGTGCGCACCTCGGGTTGTTCCGGTATGGCTTACGTGCTGGAATTTGTAGATGAGGCTGAGGCAGAAGACGAGGTTTTTGAAGATCGCGGCGTTAAAATCGTAATTGACCCTAAAAGCCTGGTGTACCTCAATGGCACCGAACTGGATTTCGTTAAGGAAGGTCTTAACGAAGGCTTTAAGTTCAATAACCCGAATGTTCGCAATGAATGCGGCTGCGGTGAGAGCTTCAATATTTAACCTGCGATCAGAGCCTTATGATCGATATCAAACAGAATTACTTTGAGCTGCTGGCATTGCCGGTCAGCTTTCAGGTAGATGGGGCGCTGTTGTCTGCCCGCTACCGTGAGCTACAGAAAGTCCTGCACCCGGACCGTTTCGCGCACCTGTCAGAGCGTGAGCGTCGGCTGTCTGAGCAATATACTGCCTTTCTCAATGAAGCGCAGACCACTCTCAAATCACCACTCAAGCGTGCCCAGTACCTGCTGTACTTGCAGGGCCTGGATACCCTCAGCGAAACCAGCGTTATCATGGAGTCGGCGTTCCTTATGCGACAGATGATGTTGCGTGAAGAGCTGGAAGAGGCGGGTAGCGCCGTAGACCCTGAGTCTGCGCTGGGCTCGCTTTCTGAAGAGGTGAGTGCTGAATTGCGTGGTCAGCGCCAGCAGTTTGAGGCGCAGTATATTGCCAGCGAATTTGAAAGTGCTGCGGGCACGGTTCGAAAAATGCAGTTCCTTGAAAAGCTGGTGCTGGAGATTGAAGCGCTGGAAGATGAGCTGCTTGACTGAGTTTAATGCCTGACTGCATCGTGCAGACGGGCTGGATGTATTGACGGGTTTCAGATTACCACTATGGCGTTATTGCAGATTGCTGAGCCGGGGCAGAGTCCGGCACCTCATCAGCGCAAGCTGGCGATAGGGATTGACCTTGGTACGACCAATTCACTGGTCGCTACTGTGAAAAGCGGTACTGCGCAGACGCTGCCAGACATCGACGGGGCGCATACATTGCCATCCGTTGTACGCTACCAGGCGAGTGTTGAACCGTTGGTGGGTGAGATGGCTCGTGTACAGGCATCCAGCGATCCGCATAACACCGTGGTGTCAGTTAAGCGCCTGATGGGCCGCGGTGTTGCGGATGTCAAGTCGTTGACTGATGAGCTGCCGTACCGCTTTTCCGGTGATGAGGCGGGCATGCCGTTTATCGTCACTGATGCAGGCGAGAAGAGCCCGGTGCAGGTATCGGCAGATATTCTCAAAGTGCTGGCTGAGCGTGCTGAAGCTTCGCTGGGTGGTGAGCTTAGCGGCGCGGTGATCACTGTGCCGGCGTATTTTGATGATGCGCAGCGTCAGGCCACTAAAGATGCGGCTACGCTGGCTAATATCAAAGTCCTGCGGCTGCTGAGTGAGCCAACCGCTGCGGCTGT
>JAIBDV010000394.1 GCA_024686055.1 Neptuniibacter sp. | reverse complement strand
TGCGGGTTGAACTGGTTATAGGCGATCACATCCTGGTGAGGTTCAAAAGCACCGCCGCCGGGATTTTTGGCGTTGCATTTGTCCTTAAACAGAGTGAACGGCGTGCCTGCCAGAGTCTCGATATATTGCTGTAGCTTGGGAATGATTTGCTCCCGTACGGGGGCGCAGCTGCCGCTGATATATTCGTAACGGCAAACTTTGCTGGCGTTATCGATCTCCGGCACCACGATCAGCGCGTCAGACTGTTGCTGATAAAACTCACTCAGGGTTTTGCCACTGGCGGCAATTTCAGCCAGTAGCTGTTCAGCCCGCTGGTACAGGGTCTGGCTGCTGTTTTCCAGTGTCTCCATCTCGGTATCGGTCAGGCCCTGGGGCAGGATGATGTAACCCTGGCGTTTAAATACGGCGCTTAAATCAGACATCGGTGGATACTCCTTTAGTTGCTCAGGGCGGCCAGCATCTGGGCCTGGTAGTGTTTGACCGGTTTATTACTCAGCTCCAGATCTTTACCTTCATCATCCCAGCGCCGCAGTTTGAGTGCATCCTGGGCAAACGGCAGTTGTAAAAATGCCTGCTGTTCTTCCGCTGTCATCAGCCCGCCCTGGTTGTTCAGCGAGTCCAGCGAGGCGGCAGACAGATCTTCCAGGTAGCCCTTCTCGACAGCACACAGATAGCGCTTGGCCTGGGCGTGCAGGCGGATCGGTTCGGTCACTTCGGCCGGAAAGTACGGGGCCAGAAAATCCGCGCCAATACTGTCGTGCTTGTAGTTACCAAAGGCGATGTCGGTGGCGGCCATCAGGTGGCCAATGTCGTGCAGCAGCGCCGCTGTGATCAGCTCATCGGACTCACCGGCCCGCAGTGCCAGCTCGGCACACTGCACCGCGTGTTCGGTCTGGTTGATGTCTTCGCCGTAGGTCTGGTGGCCTTCGGCTTCGAATAACTCGGTGATCTGTTGAATAAATGCCGCCATCGGTTGGTCCGTCCTGCTGGTTGGATAATAGATATTAACTGGTCTATACCAGATATGCTAAGCGGACAATATGACAGGGGTATGAATCGTCTGGCGGGATGGGGCTGCGAGTGAGGAGAATCAGTTAAGCCGGTTGAGGGGGTTGAAGGTGGGGCTGGAATGGTTTGCCTTGGCAGGCTAAATCGCAGGCATAAAAAAACCCGGCCGAGGCCGGGTTTTCTGAACACACCAAGTAATTACTTGATTTTGTGTTCTTTGTACATCACGTGCTTACGAACAACTGGATCGTACTTTTTGAATTCCAGTTTTTCAGGCGTGTTGCGTTTGTTCTTGTCGGTAGTGTAGTAGTGACCAGTACCAGCAGAAGAAACCAGCTTAACCTTATCGCGTGCGCTTTTAGCCATGATCCAGCTCCTTAAACTTTGATGCCGTTAGCACGGATATCAGTCAGAACTGTATCAATGCCTTTCTTGTCGATGATGCGCATGCCTTTAGAGGATACACGCAGGCGAACGAACTTCTGCTCGTTCTCAACCCAGAAACGGTGCCAGTGCAGGTTAGGCAGGAAGCGACGACGGGTTTTACGCTGTGAGTGGGAAACATTGTTTCCTGTTACTGGGCGCTTGCCAGTAACCATACAAACTTTAGCCATGAGACTATTCCTTAATAGTTGGTTCTACAGTACATCTACCATGATACTTATTGACCAGAGGACAATGCTTGCGGATATAACCGAGCGTCGACTCTGACCTCAGGCGGAGCGTCCAGAACCTAGACAAAATACCGTACCGGAGGTAGAAGGCCGCAGATTATACGCAGTTGGCTAACCTGATGCCACTATTTTTGGACGTTAATTCACCATGGTTCTGGCAGCCTGTCGGGTTTTCCGCAGTTGATCAGTACTCAGTCCGCCAGACTGCTAGATTAGCCCACGTTCTGCGAATGACACCGCCTCGCCGTCACCGATCACCATATGGTCCAGCACTCGCACATCAATGGCGCTGAGTGCATCAACCAGTTTACGGGTGATCTGCTCATCAGCCAGGCTGGGCTCGGCCACCCCCGAGGGGTGGTTATGGCTGAGAATAATGGCCGCCGCGTTATGCTCCAGTGCTTTGCGCACCACCTCGCGGGGGTAAACTGAGGCGGCATTAATGGTGCCGAAAAACAGCGCTTCGTATTCGATCACCCGGTGCTTGTTATCCAGAAAAAGACAGGCGAATACTTCCCGTGGCTGATGGCGCAGGCGGCTGGTCAGATAGTCTTTCACCGCTTGTGGACTTTCCAGTGCATTGCCCCGGTTCAGGGTTGCCGCCAGGTGGCGACGGCCCATCTCCAGCACGGCCTGCAGCTGAGCGAATTTGGCGGTTCCCAGGCCGTGACCCCGACAGAATTCCGTGCTGTCGGCTTCCAGCAACGGGCGCAGGCCGCCGAAGTCATCCAGCAGGTCGCGGGCCAGGTCTACAGCACTTTTGCCTTTGACGCCGGTACGCAGAAAGATTGCCAGCAACTCAGCATCTGACAGCGCATCCGGCCCCCGTTGTAGCAGTTTTTCCCGTGGCCGCTCGTCGGCGGGCCAGTCGGTAATGGCCATGGTTCACCTCCTTGTGATTAGCCATCAAGCATAGAGGCTGATCTGAAAGGGTGCGTTACTCCTTTAGGTATAGCGGGGGGGATTTGATCATGAGCGGAATAGAAAACGCCGCGTTCAGGACGCGGCGTTGTGGTTTTCAGTATCGGGAGGTGGACTTTATCAGACGATAAAGTCCCAGTTCTCAGCAGCCAGGTATTGCTGGCCCAGTTCTATCGAGGTTACGAAGTGTCCGGCGGCCTCTTCCATGCTCATGCCATCATTGAGCACGCCAAGCCAGGCGGCTTTACCCTCGGCGTCTGAGGCCCGGTTCAGTATGCCCTGATAGAGCTGCTCAACCTGATCCGCCTGACTCAGCTGATCAAACTCGATGTTATGGGCTTGCTGGTATTCCTCTGAGTT
>JAIBDV010000049.1 GCA_024686055.1 Neptuniibacter sp. | reverse complement strand
TTTGACGATCTCTGTAGTCATTATCTGCGCAGTTACCCGCCATCGATTCAACGGCTGGACAGCTTTGGTGATCATATGGCGCAGTTTATGGCCAGCTTTGTACCTGCCCGCCATACCACCCAGCTACCGGCACTTGCCCGACTGGAGTGGGCTATTTTCCAGGCGTGTCGGGCAACTCCATGCGCGGCGTTTGATTTTGATGGATTTAAAGCTGCCCGCTGGCAGCAGCCTGAATCGATCAATCTTCAGCTGGCTCCGGGTCTGAACCTGTTACAGGCGGAATACGCGGTGGATCTGCTCTGGCAGCATCATCACCAGCAGCTGGGTGCGGCCGGGTTGAAGTTTCTCGACCATGGCGCAGTGCGGCTGGTGGTGCTGGTTTGTGAGGGTAAATTACAGATTGAACGGCTGAATGAGGGAGGCTGGCACAGTCTGTTGCAGCTATTGCGTGACCCACAGCTGAGCAGTTTTGAGCGGGTTTTGTCAGAGCACGGTGCGGATCAGCTGGACTGGGCGGTACAGCGTGGCTGGATAGCGGGTTTCAGCGTCGCAGCAGAAGCGGCAGTACCGGAGGGTGGAACAGAAAAACAGCAGGCGGGTTAGCGTGAAAGGGCTGCCCCGCCTGTTTGTGTCAGCAGATTATTTGAGTTTGATTTCCATCGGCTGAATCCGCTGGCGGACCAGCTTGTCCTGCGCCCGGTTGAGCAACGAACGGTTATCAAACGGCCCCACCCTGACCCGATACCAGGTGCCATTTTGGCCATTGGATTTACTGGTATGGGCGTTGGGCATGCCCATCAGAATCAGCTTTGCCCGCATCCGCTCAGCATCCGCCGCCTTGCGAAATGAACCTGCCTGCAGTAAATAGCGATACTGCATTTTGGCGTCTTTCGGGGTGGATTTGTAGACATCCACCTGCTCCGTTTTGACTTCACTTTTTGGCAGCATGTTATAAAACTCGAACCGCTCTTCGTCGCCAGCCGGTGCCTCAGCGGTGGCTTTGGCTGCGGTTTTAGTGGTCGCTTTGGGTTGCGTTTTTGCTGCTGGCTGGCTGACGCTGGCCGGTTTCTTTGCTGGCGTTGTCGACGAGCCGATCTGGGTCAGGCTGTATAACAGCCATGCCATGCCGCCCAGCATGGCGAGCGCCACAACAATTTTCAGCCAGGGCGCGGAAGCGCGTACGGGTGCGGGCGGTGGTGGCGGTGGTGCTGCGGCACGGCGGTTCCCTTTATTGGCCGTTCGTTTCGGTTCGGCGCGGCTGGCGCTGCGCCCTCCTGCCTTAGGTCCATAATCTTTGCGTGCCGCCATGGGGTTACATCTGCTCCGGTGCGTTGACGCCCAGCAGTGTCAGGCCGTTGTTCAGTACCTGACGGGCCGCCTCGCTGAGGGTGACACGGGCGTTACGCAGCTCGGCCTCTTCAATCAGCATTTTGTTGGCGTTGTAATAGGAATGGAAATCGTTGGCCAGTTCGCGCAGATAGTTAGCCAGCATATGTGGCTCATAGCTTTCGGCAGCGGCGGTCAGTACTTCCGGGTATTTACTCAGTTTGGTGATCAGATCTTTCTCGTGCTCAGTGCTGAGCAGCGTCAGATTCGCCAGCCCTGCCTCTTTATCCCAGGCCCAGCCACTTTCTTTCAGTTTACGCTGCACAGAGCAGACGCGGGCGTGGGCGTACTGAATGTAGTACACCGGGTTGTCTTTGGATTCAGATTTGGCCAGCTCCAGATCGAAATCCATATGCTGCTCTGCCTTACGGGTCACGTAGAAGAAGCGGCAGGCATCGTTGCCCACTTCGTCGCGCAGCTCGCGCAGGGTGACAAACGAACCTGAACGGGTGGACATTGCCAGACGCTCTTCGCCACGGTACAGAATAGCGAACTGTACCAGTCGTACCATCAGTCGTTCCGGGTCATAACCCAGTGCCTGACAGGCGGCTTTCATGCGGGCAATGTAACCGTGATGATCGGCACCCCAGATGTACAGCACCTTGTCGAAGCCACGCTCGAATTTATTTTTCAGGTAAGCGATATCGGAGGCGAAGTAGGTGGTCGCGCCATTGGCACGGCGTACAACACGGTCTTTATCGTCACCGAAATCGGTGGATCGGAACCACAGGTTGCCTTCTTTTTCGAACAGGTAACCGTTTTCCTGCAGGGTGTTCAGGGCGCTGTCAACGTCGCCATTGCTGGTCAGGCCACGCTCGGAGAACCATTCCTGGTAGTTAACACCAAAGCCGGACAGGTCGTCCTGAATATCCGCCAGGATGGAGTCCAGCGCGGCATTAAAGAAGATACCGTAGCCTGCGTCACCGAGCAGCGCTTTGGCGCGTTCGATCAGGGCATCAATATGGACTTCTTTATCGCCGCCTTGCGGCTCATCGGCCGGAATATCGGCCATCACCTGAGCGATGTCACGGTTGTACTGATCGCCGTGCTGATCGAATACGGTGGCGGCGATATCGTGGATATACGCGCCTTTATAGCCATTGCTCGGGAAAGTCAGCTCGGCACCACATTTTTCCAGGTAACGCAGCCAGACGCTGGTGCCCAGGATGTTCATCTGACGACCGGCGTCGTTGACGTAGTACTCACGTTCAACCGGCACACCCGCCGCTTCCAGCAGATCAGCAACGGAGGCACCGTACGCAGCGCCACGGCCATGGCCAACATGCAGCGGGCCGGTCGGGTTGGCAGAGACAAACTCAACCTGGGTGCGGGCTTTGCTCGCCGCGCGGCCACGGCCAAAGGCAGCCTGCTCGGTGAGGATCTGTCCCACGACAGCGGCAGTTGAGGCCTGGGTGACGAAGAAGTTGATAAAACCTGGGCCGGCCAGTTCGGTTTTTTCAATCAGATCAGACTGTGGCAATGCAGCAAGCAGCGCCTGGGCCAGTTCGCGCGGATTGCGTCGGGCGGGTTTGGCCAGCGTCAGGGCAATGTTGGAGGCGAAGTCACCGTGTGACTTGTCTCGGGTATTTTCAACCATGATGTTGGGTTGAGTGTCGCCGGGCAGTGTGCCGTCAGCCTTCAGGGCATCGACAGCAGACGCGATCAGTTGCGCTATTTGTTCTTTCATCAGTCTGATAAATACCGAATGGAGGGTTACTTCGAATAGCATGGTACAGAACCACACAGGAGCCCGGTATTATCACGTGATATGGCGGAATTGTTAAGGGGCTGGCTGGCTGTTTTTTACGCAGGGAAAAACCATGGTGTTGGTGGCTGTGTCGACAGCCACCAACGGCGTACGGGGTCAGATTGAAAAACGTTGAACCAGCTGTTGCTGTAATTGCGCCAGTCCGAGCAGTTCTTTGCTGCCGCCAGCGGCCTGTTCAGCACCGGTAGCGGTTTCGGTGGCGGCCTCATTAATGTGCACCAGGGTACGGCTGACCTCTTCTACAGCGCTGCGCTGTTGTTCTGAGGCGGTGGCGATCTGGGTGCTCATATTACGAATATCTGAGACGGCTGTGGCCAGTGCCTGCAACGCTTCGCGTGAGGTATTGGCATGGCCGACACAGTCCCGGGCCTGGTCCTGGGCGCGCTGCATGGTGTCGACCACCTGGCGAATGGCCCCCTGCATATTTTCCACCATGGTCTGAATTTCATGGGTGGAGTTGTGGGTGCGGCTGGCCAGGGTACGTACTTCGTCGGCCACTACGGCAAACCCCCGGCCCTGATCGCCAGCGCGGGCGGCTTCGATGGCAGCGTTCAACGCCAGCAGATTAGTCTGCTCGGCGATGGCGCCGATGGTGGAGAGAATGCTGTCGATTCCGGTGCTGTATTCAGCCAGCTGGTTGCTGACAACCACAGCACTTTCAATCTCATCACTCTGGCTGTTAATGCGGGTCAGGGTCTGCTCGACATAACTGGCGGCATTGCGGCCCAGATTTTCACAGTTTTCAACGGCCTGCAGGGTCTGCTGGCTGTGGTCGGTGACTTCGCTGACACTGCATTCCATCTGGGTGGCGGCGGCCGAAGTCTGTTCCAGCTGATCGCTTTGCTGGCGCATGGCATCGGTGGCATGACGGCTGATGCCTTCATTCTGATCGGCCACGCTGGCCAGTTTGTGGGAGCCATCAACCACCTGGCGCAGCACGGACTGCAGTTCTGACACCACGGCATTGAGGGCTTCGCCCAGTTCACCAAATTCATCTTTACGCTGATCATCAAAGCGGACCTGCAGGTCGCCTTCACGGACTTTGCTGAGCTGATCACGGATCTGATGCAGCGGGCGGCGTAATGCCCGGGTGGTAAGCAGGGCGACGGTGATAGCAATGGCGATCGAGGCGGCAGCCAGGGCCATGATCAGCAGGTTGGCAAACTGACTGTTGCTGTCGGCATCAAGTCGCGCGGCGTCCGCATCGGCGGTGGCGGTGTCAATAAACTGGTTGGCGGCGGCGCTGGATTGCTGAATCAGGTCAGCGGTAATGGCCATTTGCTGTTGCTGGCTGGCGGCGAGCTGATGGCGCTGACGGTAACGTTCGACCAGCTCATCCTCGCCATAGAAGGCATCGTCGATCTGTTTGACCAGGGTTTTGACCTGCCGGGCGCGGCGCTCTACTTTACCGAACTGGGTAAACGCGGCGGTCAGTTTACCTCGGCTAAGCGCCAGGCTTTTGTTTAATCCCTCCAGCTCCTGGGTACGGCGGTAGTTGATCAGCTGGAACCGGTGGGTACTCAGGGCGCGGGTAATCAGGCGGGCGGGAATGGCGTTGTCGATGGTATCGCGATTCAGGCTGCTGATATAACGCTGCACCCAGGCGGCCAGCGCATCGCTGTCTCGCTGCAGGCTGATTTCAGACTCGATAATCTTGCGGTCCAGAATCAGCTGGCGTTTACGCTGCTTGATCATCTGCGTTGCCGCACTGGAAAAGTCATTACTGCTGCGCTGGATATCGGCCAGTTGCTGGCTGAGCAACGAGTGGCTGGCGACCTGTGGGCTAAGTGTGGCCAGTGACTGGTTGAAGGTGTCGAGCCGCTGGCGGAAGGCTTTGCTGGCTTTGTTGAGGTCTTTTACCCGTGGCTGAGCCAGGGCGTTATACAGTGACTGGTTGGCCTGTTGCAGCTTGATCATCTGCCCGAAGCCCCCGGTCAGAATGGGTAGCGACTGGTCTGTCACCCGGTGCATGGCGCTGGACACACTGTCGGAACCGTAACGGGCACCCAGTGCAATGATGATCATAAAGAGCACAAGGGTGGCGAACCCCAGCGAAATCTTGCGGGTAATTGTCAGTGGCATAGCGGTATCCCTGAACTGCATTCAGCGGGATCTGGTGTCTGGTTGTCTGTGCAACCCTGTACAGCATCCCTGTTGTTATTTTTATTACGGCGGTGGTGCAGTCCCTGTTGCTGAGCGTTTGATCAGCGTCAGGGGGATGTACTTATAGCCTGGCCTAAGGTCGATGTCTATATTTTGACCTATTCCTGATCGTGGACAATGCTGGTTTAGCCTGGTTGTGATTGCTGATATTGGCTACGAAGTCAGACTTCAATAGGGTCGACATCCAGTGTCCAGCGTACTTTTTTCGCTTCAGGAAGTTGCTCCAGAAACTGACATAACAGGCCAAGGCTACGGTGCAGATCGGCCCGCTGTGGGCTTTGCAGCTGCAGCTGGGCGCGGAAGACCCCGGCTTTCTTCTCCATGGTGAAGGGAAACGGGCCGATGCAGCGGCTTTGTGGGCTGAGCATCCCGGTCTGTTCCAGCTGCTCGCGCACGGCGCGCAAAAAGGCTTCGGCGCGGCCCTGTTTATTGGCTTCGGCTTTTAATAGCGCCAGGTGCTGGAAGGGAGGGAGCTGAGTATGGCGGCGCAGCTGCAGTTCATCGTCGGCGAAGGCGCTGTAACCATCTTCAATCAGCCGGTTAATAGCTGGGTGGTCAGCGTGCATGGTCTGCATCACCACGTTACCGGGCTTCTCTGCCCGGCCGGCCCGGCCTGCAACCTGAATAATCAGCTGGGCGGTACGCTCCATGCCGCGAAAGTCAGCACTGAACAGGCCGCCGTCGGCGTTGAGAATGGCGACCAGGGTAACATCCGGGAAGTGATGACCCTTGGCCAGCATCTGGGTGCCGATCAGGATGCAGGGTTCGCCGGTGTGAACCTGTTTCATCATCTTTTCCAGTGAATCTTTACGGGCGGTGCTGTCACGGTCGACCCGCAGTATCGGGTATTTGGGGAACATCGCCGTCAGTGTCTGCTCGCTGCGCTCGGTACCGCTACCCACGGCTTTGAGCTCGTGGCTGCCACACTCCGGGCACTGGCGTGGAATAGGTCGCTGACTGTCACAGTGGTGGCAGTGCAGGTGCGGTGGCTTCATATGCAATGTCATATGGGCATCGCAGCGGCGGCAGTCAGCGATGGCACCGCAGCTGTCGCAGTGCATGCTGGGGGAAAAACCACGGCGATTGAGAAACACCAGTACCTGGTTGCCCTGCTTCAGGGTGTTGGCGATCTGCCGCAGCAGGGCAGTGGAGAGGCCGTCATTGAGAGCAGTCTGGCGGATATCCATCAGCTCAAACCGGGGTGGCTTTGCATTGCCCGCTCGCTGAGTCAGCTTCAGATGCTGGTAGCGGCCCTGGCGGGCGTTCCACAGGGTTTCCAGTGCCGGGGTGGCGGTGCCCAGTACGACCGGGATCTGTTCACGGTGGGCACGGGCGATCGCCAGATCACGGGCCGAGTAACGAAAGCCATCCTGTTGCTTAAAGGAGGCATCGTGCTCTTCATCAATAATCAGCACCCCCGGATGTTTCAGCGGGGTAAACAGGGCTGACCGGGTGCCAATCACGATCGGCGCGACCCCTTCGCGGGCTTTGAGCCAGGCATCCAGCCGCTGGCGCTCCGACAGGTTGGAGTGCAGCACCACTACCGGCAGGTTGAAGCGGGCCTTGAAGCGGGCCACCGTTTGCGGGGTCAGGCCAATTTCAGGCACCAGAATCAGCGCCTGCTTGCCCGCTTTCAGCACCGCTTCGATAATCTGCAGATACACTTCGGTTTTACCTGAGCCAGTGATCCCTTCCAGCAGGAAGGGCTGAAAACCGCTGCTCTGGTTGACGCTGTCGACCGCCTGCTGCTGCTGGCTGTTGAGGCTCAGCACCGGTTCACGCAGCAGTTCCGGTGGCAGGTGGGGGCGGTGACTGTCGGGGGTGAACTCAAACTGCTCGGCCAGGCCTTTTTCCGCCAGTTTTTTCAGCTGTACGGTCTCGCCGCCTTCAGCCCGCAGGGCATCGTTGCTGATGCCCTGCGGATGTTCCAGCAGAATACTGAGGGTCTCCTGCTGTTTTTTAGCCCGTGAGGAGAGTGCGTCCAGACTGGCGCCTGCGCTGGCACGCCAGAGCAGGGCGTGGGCAAACTGACAGGGCGCGCCTTTGCGCAACATCACCGGCAGCGCCAGCTGGACCGCATCGCCCAGTGGGTGATGGTAGTAACTGGCTGCCCAGCGGGCCAGCTCGAACAGATGGTCGGGCAGGGGCGGGTGCTGGTCGAGGATTTCCAGTGCCGGTTTGAGTTTACTGGCCGGTACATCGGTGTGTTCGCTGATTTCAATCAGCAGGCCGATCACATCCTTCTGCTTGCCGAACGAGACGCGCACCCGTACCCCGGGGTGCAGTGTATCCAGCTGGGTGCCTGCGGGAGGCAGGTAGTCAAACAGACGGCGAAGCGGGGTAGGAATGGCCAGGCGCAGTACAGACATCAGAACCTTCGACGGGGCTATAAAGGAAAGAGGCGCCAGTGTAGGAAATTCGACGCCGGGAATAAATGAAAGAAGGTGACGGATTATTACTGAACGATCTACGCTGTACATATTGCAGCCAGTGTCCTGCATGCGTATAATCCGCCGCCTACTCGAAATCATCGGCCTTGGCCGTATTTAAACCTCCGTGCGGTATCTGGAGTGGATGCACATAAAGTGTGCAGCAACCAGATGGCGGCACAATGTGAGAGCAAAACAATGAAAGCTGATATCCATCCGAATTACGTTGAAATTACTGTAAGCTGTTCTTGCGGTAACGTTATGAATACTCGTTCTACTGCGGGTAAAGACATGCACCTGGACGTATGCTCCGCTTGCCACCCGTTCTACACTGGCAAGCAGAAAGATGCGACATCTGGCGGCCGTGTTGACCGTTTCAACAAGCGCTTTGGCGGTCGTTCACTGAACAAGTAAACGATGCCCCTGGCGTACACCGAAAAGGCACCCTTATCCGGTGCCTTTTTGTTTTTCTGCACGCTGCTTTTTGCTTTGCCTGCCTTCAGTCGAGATTGCTCGGCGCTATTGCTTCCCCCGAACAGCCCTGCTGAAAAAGTCCGCGTAAGCTATATCTTCGATGGCGACACCGTAAAGCTGGACGATGGCCGTCGTATCCGTCTGCTGGGCATTAATACCCCTGAAATGGGCCCTGATGGCCATGCCGATGAGCCCTTTGCTGTGGCTGCTCGGCAGGCTTTGCTACGCCTGACAGAGCGATCAGAATTGTTGCTGGTGGTGGGGGCTAAACCTGAAGATCACTATGGTCGGGTGCTGGGACATCTGCTGCGTGCTGATGGCAGCCTGCTCAGTGCCGAGCTGCTACGACAGGGGCTGGGCTACTGGATCTCGGTGTCCCCCAATATTCGAGCGGCCGGGTGTCTGGCCGCTGCTGAACAGGTGGCCCGGCAGTCGGGGCTTGGCGTGTGGCGCGGCGACGCGGTGCGTCAGGCCCGCCAGCTGCAGCCAGGTGATCAGGGTTTTATGTTGCTGGAAGGGCGGGTGACCGGTATTCAGACCAGCCGCAAAGCCCACTGGCTGACGCTGGATAACCGGCTGGTGGTGCAGATGTCCAAAGCGCTGGCGACACAGCTCAAACCGCTTGCTGTCAGTGCGCTTCGCGACAGGCACATAGCTGTACGCGGCTGGGTTATTGATCGTCAGGCCCGCGGTCAGCGGCTGAAAAAAGGTTATCAACGCTGGCTGTTACGCCTGACGGCCGCCAGCATGTTACAGCTGGTAACTGACAGATAAGTTCAGCGGCGGCGGCTCTGTGAGTTGATTGGTACTGTTCTATTGTGCTGAAAGATGATTGTATTTACATCCCCTGACGCATATCAAATTGGCCCAAAGGCCCTACCCCCCTTAGTTGTGGGGATTATGCCTTTTAGATATGATGTTGGGCTCGTCTTTTGTTAACAAACTTTGGAACAGCAGCCATGTCTGAAGATATGAAGCAAGCCGCCCTCGATTATCATGAGTTCCCTCGTCCAGGTAAGATCAGCGTCGAGCTGTCTACCCCGGCCGACAGTGCCCGTGATCTGGCCCTGGCCTACAGCCCGGGTGTTGCTGAGCCGGTACGTGAAATCGCCAAGGATCCGGAAAACGCTTACCGCTACACTGCCAAGGGTAACCTGGTAGCCGTTATTACCAATGGTTCTGCCATTCTGGGTCTGGGTGATCTGGGTCCACTGGCATCCAAGCCGGTAATGGAAGGTAAGTCTTTGCTGTTCAAGAAGTTCGCAGGTCTGGACTCGATTGATATCGAAGTGGACGCTGAAAGCCCACAGGCTTTCATCGACACCGTAGCGCGTATCGCCGACACCTTCGGTGGTATCAACCTGGAAGATATCAAAGCGCCAGAGTGTTTTGAGATTGAGCGCGCTCTGATCGAGCGTTGCAGCATCCCGGTATTCCACGATGACCAGCACGGTACAGCGATTGTAACGGCTGCGGGCATGATCAATGCTCTGGAAATCGCCGGTAAAGAACTGCCCACAGCCAGCATTGTATGTCTGGGTGCGGGCGCAGCAGCAAATGCGTGCATGAAGCTGCTGATCAACATGGGTGCGAAAGTAGAAAACATCTACATGCTGGACCGCAAGGGTGTGATCCACTCTGGTCGTGAAGACCTGACGCCGGAAAAAGCAGCTTTCGCCACTGAAACTGACAAGCGCACTCTGGATGATGCGATCGACGGCGCTGACGTATTCGTTGGTCTGTCCGGTCCTGATCTGCTGACGGGTGAACAGCTGGCTAAAATGGCGTCTACCCCGGTAGTCTTCGCCTGTGCCAACCCTGATCCGGAAATTCGTCCTGAACTGGCCCATGCCACTCGTGATGATGTCATCATGGCCACTGGCCGTTCTGACTTCCCGAACCAGGTAAACAATGTACTGGGCTTCCCGTTCATCTTCCGTGGTGCAATGGACGTTCGTGCCAGCGTCATCAACGAAGAGATGAAAGCCGCTGCCGTACGTGCAATTGCCGATATGGCGAAAGAGCCGGTACCACAGGACGTGCTGACTGCCTACAACCTGGACTCCCTGGAGTTCGGTCCGCAGTACATCATTCCTAAGCCGACTGATGAGCGTCTGCTCAAGCGTGTTGCAACAGCTGTTGCACAGGCTGCAATCGATACCGGCGTGGCTAAATTGCCAATGCCGGACAACTACCTGGGCTAAGCATTACGCTAAGTACGGGTAGCGCATCGAGCGCATAAGAAACCGGCCATCCCGCAAGGGATGGCCGGTTTTTTTGTGGCTGATGACAATGTTACAGCTTGAAGCGGTTTACCAGCCTTTCAAGTTCACCGGCCAGGCTACCCAGCTCGTAGGCCACACTGCTGAGCTGACCGGCCTGGTCTGATGTATTGCGGGTGGAGTCGACAATATTCCCCATGCTCTGTTCGACAGTGGTCGCCATCTGACTCTGTTCCTGCACTGAGTCGACCACTTCATGGTTCATATTATTAATGGAGCGCACCTCTTCGGCAATCTGATGCAGGGCCTGGGAGGTGCGCTGTACATGCTCAACCCCGTCATTGGAACTCTGCAGGGCTTTGTCCATGGCAGTCACGGCATCACGGGCATCACTTTGCAGCGTCTCAATGATGTGGTTAATCTCTTCGGTCGAGTTCTGGGTACGGCTGGCCAGGGTGCGTACCTCGTCGGCAACCACGGCAAAGCCGCGTCCCTGTTCACCGGCGCGTGCTGCCTCGATCGCGGCGTTCAAGGCCAGCAGGTTGGTCTGCTCGGCAATCTTCTGGATCACCTCCAGTACCGTACCCACGCTCTGGCTCTGGGCGTCGAGTTTACGAATAACCGTCGTCGCCGCTTCAATATTGATTTTCATTGTCTCCATTGAGGCAATGGCGTCGTCGGTCACGGCGTTGCCCTGCAGGCTGTCTTCCAGCGCCTGGTTGGAGACGGCTACGGTACTTTCTGCGCTGCTTTGTACATTCAGGGTGGCCACTTCCATCTGGCTGATGGCGGCGGCAATGGTGGTGGTCTGCGCTTCCTGTGCTTGCACTGCTTTGTTGGCGGTCGTCGCGATGCCGTTGATGGCGCTGGAGGAGTCGCCTAGCCGGTGAATCGTGCTGGTGACCTGAGTGATGCTGTCCTGAAACGCATCCAGCATGGAGTTGAACGCCAGCGCCATGGTGCCAACTTCATCCATGGAATCGACCTTGGTACGCTGACTGAGGTCGGAGTCACGCTCGATGGTGGTGATGGTGCGGCTCAGGCGATTAATCGGTTTGACCACCAGGGTGCGCAACAGGAAGCTGATCAGCAGAGAGCCGGCGATAATCAGCCCCAGTTCGATCAGCGCGACATTTCTAAGGTTGCTGCTGATCTGCTGGTCCATCGCAGCAAAAGAGTAGGTGACCCGAACAGCGCCAAGAATGGTGCCTTCGGCAACCGGGTGGCAGGTCAGG
>JAIBDV010000292.1 GCA_024686055.1 Neptuniibacter sp. | reverse complement strand
TGTGCCTGGTAATAATTACCCGCCAATAGCTCAATTTAGTATTGGGTCGGCGGCCGGATATGGCTAAAATTACATTTTCATGATTGATCAGGGATAACGACTTATGGCTATCAGAAAGCTGACAGGTGTGCTGTTGCTAACAGTATCAATGGGAGCCATCGCTGCTGATCAGGCTGATGACGTTGTTACCAGTGATCCCTTTGAAGGCCTGAACCGGGCGGTGTTCGCTTTTAATGATGTACTGGATACCTATGCGCTGCGCCCTGTTGCACTGGGCTACCATTATATTACCCCGGACTTTATGGAGGCGGGTGTCGGTAACTTCTTCGATAACCTGGGTGAAGTCAGTAATGTGTTGAATAACGGTCTGCAGGGTAAGTTTACCGATGCGGGCGGGGCTCTGTCCCGGCTAGCGTTGAATACAACCATCGGTTTACTTGGTCTGTTTGATGTCGCCACAGAGATGGGGCTGGAGCAGCATGATGAAGATTTTGGTCAGACGCTGGGTGTCTGGGGTGTTTCCTCAGGGCCTTATCTGATGTTGCCATTGCTGGGCCCATCCACCGTGCGTGATACTGCGGGCCTGGTGGTTGACTACGCTGCAGATCCGGTTAACTGGCTTGATGATCAGGGCGATAAGAATGCCGCGTCGATTATACGGGTAGTCGATGCCCGGAGTCGTTTGCTGGCGTCTGAATCACTTATCAGTGGTGATAAATACAGTTTTATCCGTGATGCGTATATGCAGCGCCGTGAATTTTCTATATCAGACGGCGAAATCACTGATTTCGACGACAGCAATTTCTAATATTGCAACCGGTTAATATTCGCGTTACCGTGATGACTTATGAATCGGGACCTCTGCCAGTGGCGGGTTTATGAGTCATCCTATCCAGACTGTTCTTCTATATCATACAGATTCACATGTGGTGGACCGGGTCTTTGCGCTATGTGAAGACGCCAACCTGCATGTCCGAATTCTGACTGCGTTCAGCCAGTCTGAAGCCCGTGATTATCTGGCTTCAAATGCGTGCGCTGTTGTTGTTGCTCTGTGTTCCCCGCTGGCGGACCGGCACCTGGCCCGTATCTTTGAGCTTCACTACCCTTGTCCGCTGATTGCCCTTCTGGATGTTGATGGCGACGCAAAGCAGATGACGGCTGCGCTACGGCAGGGGGCATCGGATATCTTTGTCCCTGATCGTTTGATGAGTGATGAAGAGGGCGCAGCGTTCATTGTTTCTTTGAAAATTTATCTGGATAAAGCGCGGCTGGTAGATGAAAATCAGCAATATCGGGAAAGCCTTGAACTAAGTCTGGCTGAGCTCAAAGCTGATCAAAAAGCTGCCTTACAGATCCAGCAGCGGATGTTGCCCCCTCCGGTTATGAAGCTGGCCACCGGCATTCGTGCCAGCTACTGCCTGACGCCCTCGTTATACCTCAGTGGTGACTTCGTCGATCTGGTGGTGCTGAACAAGCGCTTTTCCATGTTCTATCTGGCAGATGTTTCCGGTCACGGCGCATCCTCGGCGCTGGTTACCGTGTTGCTCAAGAATATGACCAACCGACTGGTGCGTAACTTTCAGCGTAGCTCCAGTTTCGATATCCTTGCCCCGGCCAGCACATTGATGCGCGTGAACCAGGAGTTGCTGGACACCGGACTGGGTAAGCACCTGACGATGTTTATCGGTTTATTTGACTTTGAAAATGATACACTGCGCTACGCTGTTGGTGGTCACCATCCTATGCCTGTACTGCTGACAGAGCAGGGTGCAAGCTTCCTTGAGGGGCGGGGGATGCCGGTCGGCTTATTCGAGGATCCATTCTTTGAAGAGCGTGAGATGGCGTTGCCTGGGCACTTCAGTCTGACTGTTTTTTCCGATGGTATTCTGGAAATGCTGGGCAGTGGCTCAATGGCCGAGAAGGAAGCCCGGCTGTGTGAGGTTGTCCGTCAGCAAGCAACGACTGATCCTGTACGGCTAAGAGATGCTCTGGCGACACGGTCTGTCACTGATGCACCAGACGATATTGCCGTTATGATTTTAGCGAGGCCTTAGTATGAGTACCGGTTCCATCTACTATGCTGTGCAGTCAGGATGCTACGTGCTCAAGTGTGTGGGCGATGTGCGGTTAACGCTCTGCTCATCACTAGATTGTCATCTGGAAGCAGTGCTTGATGGCCAGGTTCTACAGGACATCGTTATTGATCTGACTGAAGCTGTGGGTGTGGATAGTACGACGCTAGGGTTGATTGCAAAGCTGGCAGTGCGTGCTGCTAAAATGGGTTTACCTAAGCCTGCGCTTGTTTCAACCAACGAAGATATCACTCGGGTTTTATATAGCATGGGTTTTGACTGTGTCTTCATGTTGATGGATGAACTGCCGGTCAGTGCCTGTGACCTTAAGGCGTTGCCCTGGGTTGCTGAGTCTGATGCGCGTATGCGCGACCGAATTATATCTGCCCATGAAGTATTGATGGATCTGAATGAAGCCAATCGTGAAGCGTTTCAGGATTTAATTACTGCACTCGAACATTAACGTGCCTGTTCGTATAAAATACACACAGTAGTTATCTTTTTTATTTTGACTTGTCCTTTAGTATGGCTGCCAGTCCTATTTCCTCCTTATTATAAAAGCCTGGTAGATTCTATATAACTACAGCCTGTAGGTGGGTTTATTGGTTTTTCCTACTCTGCGGGTGATGATTAAGTGCGAGCAAGGCGCTGATTGTTAGTTATTAAATTGGCTGGTATCAAGTTAGGAATAATTCCTATGTACTCACCGGTCGGTGTCAGTAGAATTGCGGGTGTGAAGGGGCAGATGGAATTGCCATCGTCCAGGGATAGACGCCTTCCAAAAGCTTTTATGGATTAAAAGTTTAAAGCAAGGATTGCTATGAAGGGCCTGTTGCAAGGATGCAATCAGGCCCTTTTTTTGTGCCTGAAAATCAGCTGTATCCGGCGGGTTATTGAGGGCTGGATTGACCGCTATTCAGTCAGGGCAGCAAGCCACCTTACATGGCTGCTGCGTTATAGCGATACAGATTATTTACCCTGCAACAACTGCTCCAGCGCCAGCTGATCAATAGCAAACTTGCGAATCCCTTCGGCCAGTTTCTCGGTTGCCATAGTGTCTTCATTCATCATCCAGCGGAAGTCTGCTTCGCTGCAGGCGATGACTGCCGGTGCGTCGGTCGCTGCCGGGCTCAGGGCGCGGCTCAGCTCGGTCTCGTTGTTAGCCAGCTCCTGCATCAGTGCGGGTGCAATGGTCAGGCGGTCACAGCCAGCCAGGTTGCGGATCTCGTCGGCGCTACGGAAGCTGGCACCCATCACGATAGTGTTGTGACCATGGGCTTTGTAGTACTGGTAGATCTGGCTGACCGACTGAACGCCGGGATCATTTTTGCCAGAGAAATCAGCCTCAGGCTGCTGGCCTTTGTGCCAGTCCAGAATGCGGCCCACGAACGGCGAGATCAGATACACACCGGCATCGGCACAGGCGACAGCCTGGGCGATGTTGAACAACAAAGTCAGATTGCACTGAATGCCTTGCTGTTCCAGCTCGCGGGCGGCCTGAATGCCTTCCCAGGTGGAGGCAATCTTAATCAGTATGCGGTCTTTGCTGATGCCTTCGGCTTCGTACAGTGCGATCAGCTTGTACGCGCGGGCAACGGTAGCGGCGGTGTCGAACGACAGCCGGGCATCCACCTCGGTTGAGACCCGGCCCGGAATAATATCGAGAATCTCACGGCCAATTTTCACCGCAAACGCATCAGTCAGGTCCTGCAGCCGCAGTTCGCCGTTGTTGCCTTGCTGGTCGGCCCAGTTGCGTGCCTGATCCAGCAGCGGTGCGTAGTCAGCAATCTCGGCGGCCTTGAGCAGTAGCGATGGATTGGTGGTGGCATCGACCGGGGTAAACTGACGGATTGCTTCAATATCGCCGGTATCGGCAACAACGGTGGTCAGGGCTTTCAGTTGTTCCAGTTGGTTCTGCATGCTCGGGTTCACTTCTTAATTCTTAGCGGTTAGTCCGGTACATGTGCCAGCGCCTCGTCAAAAACAGACAGGCCAGCACCCGGTTTATGTGCATTTTCACTCAGATAGCGGCGATACTGACGGCCGCCGCGCTGGCCATGAAACAGGCCCAGGGTATGGCGTACGATATGGTTCAGGTACGTGCCCTGTGCCAGTTGCTCGGCGATATAATCGCGCATGGATAAGGCAACGTCTTTACGGCTTTTAAGGGGCTGGCCGCAACCGTACAGCTGCTGATCAACTTCAGCCATCAGATAGGGGTTCTGATAGGCTTCACGGCCCAGCATCACGCCATCCAGCTGTGCCAGATGTTGCTGGCTTTCATCCAGCGTTTTGATGCCGCCGTTGATCAGAATCTCCAGTTCAGGAAAATCCTGTTTCAGCTGGTACACCCAGTCATACTTTAACGGCGGTACATCGCGGTTTTCCTTCGGGCTCAGGCCTTTCAGAATTGCTTTGCGGGCGTGGACAATAAACGTTTTACAGCCAGAGCTGCGCACAATATCGACAAAGTTATGCAGTTCTTCATAACTGTCCATATCGTCGATCCCCAGCCGGTGCTTGACTGTC
>JAIBDV010000209.1 GCA_024686055.1 Neptuniibacter sp. | reverse complement strand
TGTCGACCCGTTCGGCACATATGGGCCCACGGATGAGCCGGTTGCTGGCCCAGCTGCTCACACGCTTTCCGGCACTGCAATCTCATTTCGGTTTTATGGCCGAAACCCTCGGCGTTCATTACCACAATACTGAGCAGCCCGATGATCAGCTGGCTGCCAACCTGTCCTACCTGTGCCGGGAGAACCTGGCCTGCCAGGTCGCTGACGACGAGGTTGCCATTCCCGGTGCGGCATTGCTGAGCGAGACACCGGCGGGTAACCCGCTGTGGGTTGAGTTACTGCAGCAACAGGGCCAGGACAGCCCGGCTGGTGCCCAGCAGTTAGTGGCCCGGTTTGCCCACATTTGCTGCCAGGGGCCGCTGCAACTGTACCTGCTCACCGGTCTGGGGCTGGAGGTCCACCAGCAGAATTCCGTACTGGTATTCAGCAAGGATGGACAGCTCAACCGGTTGATTGCCCGCGACTTTGGTGCATTTCGTATCTACCGCACCCGGTTTGAGCAGACCGGCTGTGAACTGGTGGTGCATCATGACCGTCGACTGATCTGTGATGACGCCCGCAGTGCCCGCAACCGGCTGGTGCATTCCCTGCTGATCAGCCAGCTGGGGGAACTGATCCGCGCCATCAGCCAGTATTACGGCTGTTCAGACACACCACTGTGGCTGGAGGTGCGCCACGCTATCGAACAGCTGGGCCAGCAGCTCCAGGGACAGGTTGAAGAAGACTGGTTACAGCAGGAGCTGCATGGCTTTATCCATGATAACTGGCAGATGAAAGCTCTGCTGACCATGATGCTGACCGAGGACGACAGCTATCACTACACCGAACTGACCAACCCGCTGAGCCGTTGCGATGCACGCTGAGCACTGGCAACGCTGGGTATGGCTGCTCTGGCTGACGCAGCTGCTGACCATTGGTGCCATGGAGATGAGTGGCCCGTTCTGGCCGCTCTACTTCAGCCAGCTCGACCAGGTGCCTGACAACTGGGCCAGCAGCGCAGCGGCACTGGCCTACATCCTGCCGCTGGCCGGTGCCATGATCAGCGCCCCTTTCTGGGGCCGCCTCGGTGATCGGGTCGGGCATAAATACATGATTCTGCGGGCGCTGCTATTCCTGACCCTGAGCCAGCTGCTGCTGAGCCAGCTGCAGGACCCGCTCGCCATTTTGCTGATCCGATTACTGCAGGGGCTGGGAGCGGGGTCTATTGCCGCCACCCAGGCCTATGCCAGCAAACTGAGTCCCGACAATAAACGTGGTTTCGTGTTCAGCAAGATCCAGAGTGCAACGGCGGCGGGCAGCCTGCTCGGGCCACTGCTGGGCGGCTACTGGCTGGAAACCATCAGTATGGACATGCTGTTCCTGCGCGCCGGAGGGCTGTTTTTGCTGATCCTGGCAGGGCTGGCAATCTGCCTGCCTCGCGACAGAATCGGCCCCCCGGCGAAAAAGCAAAAAAAAGCGACGGCCATCGCCTCAGAGCCACTGCCAATGCTATCACCGGGCCTGCTGCTGAGCGCAATCACCCTGGCACAACTGGCCAAACGGATGCCCCACAGTTTCTATGCGCTCTACACCAGCCAGGTGCTGGGGCTGGGGACATTTATGACCGGGGTGCTGTATGCCGGAACCGGGCTGGGCGTACTGCTCAGCTCACCGGTGTGGGGGCCGCTTTACGACCGCTGTAATCAGCCACAACGCCGCCGGTTACTGGCGCTGGTTGCCGCAACGGCCATGCTGTTAATGCTGCTGCAAACCCGCTGCGACACCCTGGCCCAGGCTTTTGCCATCCGCGTTGGCTGGGGTGTCTGCCTGGGGGCCTTGCTGCCACTGCTGTTTGCCCAGCTCAGCGCACTAGGCAACACCGCCAGTATGGGTAAACGGATTGGCATCGGCCACAGCGCCACCAAACTGGGGGCTTTACTGGGCATCGGCATCGGCGCTCTGCTGTTCAGCCTGAGCGGTTACCAGGCCGGGTTTATCGGCACCGGACTGATCTATCTGGCCCTGCTGTTATTGCTCGCGCTGCCGTTCAGTCAGCCTCAGCACGGTGCCAGTACTGCATCACCGGGCCGTTAACGGGGCCGACGTTTAGTGAACAGTACAGACCATGCAGGGGTCGAAGCTGCGCACGATATGCTGCACCGCCACCGGCTCCTGCTCACCGGCCCGCACCGGGGTACCCGCCAGCGCCTGTTCCAGCGCGCCGGGCACGCCGTTGTGGTCACGGGGGCTGAAGTTCCAGGTGGTCGGGGCGATCACCTGGTAATTTTCGATCCTGCCGCCCCGGACTGACACCCAGTGGCCCAGGCTGCCACGGGCCGCTTCCATCATTCCCACCCCAGACGCCACATCCGGCAGCCTCCCGTGGTGACAGAAGACGCCCTTCAAGTCGATCTCTTTTACCCAGCGCTGCATCATCGGCACCACCAGCGCCAGCTCCAGTAATCGCGCCAGCATCCGGTTACGGACATTGCCGCCACTGCGCTCAACCAGATCCACCACCAGCGGGTGGCCATTGATAAACTGTCGCGCCAGTGCGCCGGTTTCCACCACCTCACCGCCGAGCCGGGGTGCTTTACACCAGCTATAGCCGTCAGGGTTATCCAGTGAAGGTTCGGTTACGCCGTTACTGGGGTGCTGCGGCTGCCCCCCCTGCAACATCCAGCTATGGGACAGATCTTCACGAATCAGCGCACTGTCCAGCGATTGTACCGGGCCGCCCCGGCGTCGTACCCCCGGGCTGAATTGACGCGTTCCCTCAATCCGGTAGCTGCCATAACTCATAAAGTTGTCACAGCCATTGCCCAGCGTCTCCAGCTGCAGCTGATCGCTGAGGTATATAAAGGTACGCAGATCACTGCTGCGCCAGTCGCCCTGATCAGCAAAGTTACGTAACGCCGCTTCGCTGTCCAGTGCGCTGATAAAGTCCAGATCCGCGCCAAATAGCCTGGTTTCCAGAAAACGTCGAAAGCCCGCCAGAATCGCCAGTAGCCGCAGTCGCTCCTGGGCCTGTACCGGCTTGGCTGTACCACCGGGCTGAATGCTCAGGCTGTGCGGCCACTTACCCGCCAGCAAGCCCATCATATGCAGAAACTCAGCCCGGGCTGGCAACACTTCACGCGCCGCATCACCCTGTATTGCTTTAAAGCGCTGTTGCACCGGCCCGAACCAGCTTTCGTTGCAGTACACCTCACGGGCAAAGTCCGGCATAAAAAACAGATAAAAGTGGGTCAGCAGGTCTGCCAGATTCTCATTGGCCAGCACCAGGCTGATACAGCGGTCACCATTGGGCGGCGGGGTCAGCTGCATGGCATCCGCCAGCGCCCAGGCCGAAGCGACTGACTGGCTGACCGAACAGATACCGCAGATACGCGGCGTATACACCAGCGCGTCCAGCGCCGGTTTTCCCTGCAGGATCTGCTCAAAGCCGCGAAACAGTGGCGAGTTGACCTGAGCACTGCGCACCTGAGTGCCAGCGATATCCAGGCTGACTTCCAGGTCCCCCTCCACCCGATTAAACGGGCCGACCAGAATACGGCTCATAACAGTGGTTATCCTTTCTTGTGAGGGTGAATCGTCGGTGGATAGATCAGGTTTTCTGAAGTCGCATTACGTTTCAGCCGCTCCGGTGTCGCCGCTTTGGATAGTGACGCCAGCGCGACAAACCAGGCTTTGGGCATATCCGTGGGCAAACCTACCGGTATGCCTGCTACTTTCGGGGTTTCGGTGAAGCTACGGCGCGGCTCTTCAAATTCCGGCGCGGTGCAATTAATACAGGCATAGCCACCTCTAGTGCAGGAGCCTTCACCATTCCAGGGCCGGATATTACAGTCGGCATGGGCCTGGGTGCCCAGGCAGCCCATATTTTCCATCATGCAGCCCTGATCACCGGGCTGTTCGGCACTGGCTTTATACTCATAGAACTCGTTGCGGCTGCAACCATGGTGAACCAGGTGGTCAGCATAGTTACGCGGCCGACCAAACTCGTCCACCCGCTCGGCACTGAACTCACCCAGCGCCAGCTCGATCAGTGCTTCCGTCACCCAGTTGGGGTGAGTCGGACAGCCGGCCACGTTGATCACCCGTTCACCGGCATCACTGCGGTACTCGTCCCCCAGCAAGCCACCGCTGATCTCTCCTTCATACTGCAGCCCGGTGGCCTCGGTTATATTGGCTCCGGCGGCCGAGATCCCGCCATAAGCGGCACAGGTGCCGACCGCGACAGTATAACGAGCGCGGGCCGCCAGCTGCTGCACCCAGTCGATCATCGGCACATCGGTGCCGCCCATGACATGAAAGCGGCCGGTACCGTTTGGGCCGCGCAGCATCGAGCCTTCGACACAAAGAATATCCAGCGCGATCTCACCGGCCACCAGCGCATTAAGCAGCGTCAGTACTTCACTGCCGGTCTGCTCGCTTAGCGAGGGGTGCCAGAGTAACTGAATACCCGCCGCCTCCAGGGTCGTGATCAGGTCCGGGCCTTCGGCATTGAGCAGCGACATGGTGCAGCCACCACAGCCTGCGGACTGTAACCAGAGCAGATTCATAGATCCTCCTCTTGCGGCTGCATTTTAGGCAGCTCGATATGCGCACAGGCCCCACCGTCGGGTCGGTTCTCGACCGTCAGTTCGCCGTCGTGTTCGCTGAGAATGCCATAACTGATCGACAACCCCAGTCCCGTCCCCTGGCCCACCGGCTTGGTGGTAAAAAACGGGTCCAGCACCCGGTTCTGATTATCCGGCGCAATGCCCGGGCCATTATCATGCAGTTCAAACCAGGTCTGGGCACCGTTATCACCGGCGTACAGCCATAATTGCGGCTGCCCGGTCTCTTCCATCGCATCCACAGCGTTCTGAATCAGGTTCACAATCACCTGATGAATCTGACCTGAGTGGCCCAGCGCCACCAGCTGCAGCGGCATATGGTCATGTACGGTGACATTGTGACGGCTCTCTTTCAGAATCCAGTGCATCGCCGAATGGATCACGTGGATCAGATCAAATGCGGTTTTCGCCACGCTCTGGCAGGAGGAGAACTGCCGCAGGTCGCTGACTATTTCGCGTACCCGGTCAGCCCCTTCCAGCGTGCCTTCCACCAGCGAGCTCAGATCGGCCATCGCTTTATCCAGCCGCATCTCGGCCCGCAACGCCTGTAATTCAGGTCGGCTGGCACCGCTGTGGATGGCATCAAAGTAGCGCGCCAGCTTATCGCTGTAGCGCTTGAGGGCATGCACATTGCCGTAGACGAAGCTGATCGGGTTGTTCAGTTCATGGGCCACCCCGGCCACCAGCCGACCCAGCGAGGCCATCTTTTCTGACTGTACCAGCCGCTCCTGAGCCAGTTTCAGGTCCGCATGGGCTTCATTCAATGCCTTATACGCCAGCTGCAACTCACCCAGTGGCCGCCCCACCATCACCATCCCGACCAGCCGACCCCGCTGATCTTTACGCGCGGAGCAGTTCATCGCCAGTGGTACCACACCCTCAGGCCCCAGCAGTTCAACCTCACAGTCACGCAACGGCTGGACGCGAATCTGCTGCAGTGAAGCACTGATTTTGGAACGAAATTTATCGGTAACAATGTCGGTAAACAGCACACCCGCCAGCGCCTCAGCAGTACGCCCGGTCAGCTGCTCTGCCGCCTGGTTGATCTGGATAATTCGACCCTGATGATCACAGACGATCAACAGATCGCTCATCGCACTCTGTACCGAATCAAGAAAGCTCTGCGCCTGCTCAAGGGCTTCATTCTTTTCTTCGATCTCCACCTGGTAACGCACCATATCCGCATAGGCTTCATCCATTTTATGGATAACGCTCAACCAGGCATCATCGGTCACTTCAACAGTACTAACAGGTACAGAGGAATGGGGCATCACAGGGACTCAACTGACAGAATCAGGGGGCATGGTTATAGCCTAACCCTCTGGCAAAGATTGTTCAAAAACCAGAATGCTATTACA
>JAIBDV010000095.1 GCA_024686055.1 Neptuniibacter sp. | reverse complement strand
CTGACTGCACGGCTGATCGTTTTTCTACGTGGTCAACACGGGTAATGCTGCTATTTTTACGCTGGTTTTTATCTGTTGGCAAGGCTGTTTTTCAGGTTATACCTGATGCATTGATTATTCGCAGCCTCCATTACGATCAGCGGCTATCCGGTGCCGGTTCCGCCGACAGCTGAGGCTAGATCTGTTGCAACCGTCGTCGCCGGATGGCGTTGGCCAGAAAACTATAATGGCGGCTACGCATAAGCCCACGCGGCAGTAAATGAAGCAGGAAACGGCGCACCTGCTCCTCCGATGTCAGCCACAACAATGCATGCTTCAGGTCACAACGCGGCAACGATCATAAGTAGAATGCCCGGCAGGTAGCGGGGCACAGAGTAAGGTGAAACAATGGGGTAAGTGGCTCAGTCCGTGCTTTTTAAGGGGGTGATATACTCTGCTAAAACGTGAGTGAGGCTGGAGTAGCAGACTCAGAATTGAGATTAAGGAATAATCAATATGACTGAATTTCTGATCGCGGCAACAGTACCCGATAAGCCGGTATCACTTGATGAGCAACTACGAGCCATTGAAGCTGATATACGCAGCTTCGACCTTTCCTTTTGCCAGCTTTATCATGAAAAAATTAAACGCAAGAGTGATGGCATCACCCCCATTATAGATACCTCCGTTGAACATGGCTTTGAGCGGGTAACCTTCTGTTCCAACAAAACTCGCGCAAGCCGGTTGGGCTGCGCGCATACCAGCGCAAGGGTCAGGTTAAAGAATCTGATCAGAGAGTTATCTGAAAATTATTGCCATCAGGCTCAGGCTGAACACTGGACGAAGTGCGTTATACGGCTAGAGATGGCAATCATACGCGCTGATATGAAAAAAAGTGACTATGAGCTTGAGCACGCGCGATGTTCGGCAAATTTATGTGCCAGCACACAACCAGCGGCAGGCACCGCTGAGCAACTGGCAGACCTCAATGAAAAAATTCGCCTGGTAGAACTCGAACACAATGCCTGCATCCAGCAGTTGTCCTCTTTGTGTGATGAGATACTCGACGTTGTAGCAAAGCGTGCCCCATAAAAGTTGCCGTCTGCGGTTGCCGAGCACTGGCCAGCGGTCGTTTTCCAGTAACGACCCTCAAACAGGCGCAAGCCAGGACACCCAATAAAATATCAGCTACAAACAACAACCACTCATACCCGATACAATTGCTGCGCTAGCCCCTGCCCTTTCACCCAGCTGCGCCTCAGGTTGTTCGCGTACTGTTTCAGCCAGGCGACACAGCCAACCGCATGCTGAAGGCGTAGGCCTGATAGATGCGTGGTCCGTTGCCACTGTCCCGGGCCGATAAATAGATGACCCGTACATCGGTCACATTAGCCTGCAAAGGGACAGCGCAGTTAGCTCTGGCTTATTTTTCACCACGGGTGCTTGACACCTGCTCCCCACCAGGTGCTGCCTCCGGTAAGAACATTAGCACCTCTGGAATGCTGGTTCGCCCGTGAACTGACCCCTGGGGCACTGGACGGCGTGGGTGAGTCTACCTCCAGTATGACAGGGCCATACGCTGCACCACGGATGTGGGGTCACCCAAGCGAACAGGTGTAAAGCAGAGCACATTGCAGTGCCCGTTTTGTGTATCGCAAAGCGGGTATGGCCAGTATTACCCGATAGGTAAAACACCGTTGACAGGACAAGCCGATAGCCGGGCCGGGGCCCGGTAATTTTAATGAGTGTCCTTGTATTTTCCGTTTCTACGGATTGTCCGGTTTTTCCCGTTCTCTGGTTCTGAAATGGTGCGTGCATCAGCGTATCTGCAATATTTATGCGCACTCTTTACAGCAAATTCCGTTTCAGATGCGCCTGTTCTGGTACTTTCGTATATTGGTTCGCTTTTTGCAGTTGCCCTCTGTCGCAGATAAGTACAGGGAGCGAAACATGAAGAGCCTGCAGATGAAGCTGTCGAGTGCCGAGCGGCACTGGTTGCCCTGGTTTGGGCCGACAGGAAAGCTGGCGATGGGCTGGAGCTGTCGGCTTAACCGGAACCACTATGCGGTGGTGGAGCAGACTTTTGAGGGCATCGCTGCTACCCGCGTTAAACTGTTGCAGCAGTGGGCCCGGCAGCAGTGGCGTCAATTAGAGCGGCTGACCAGCGTGCTGCCCGCAGATACGGCTGAGTTACAGCGGGTATTGCAGGCGGGGTTGACGGAGTCCGGTGATTTTTCCGAGCTGTTTCTGGTTGATACCCAGGGTCAGATTCTCAGCTCCAGCACGGCCACGCGTACCGGTCAGCGCTTGCTAAGCCTGAAAGCGTTACAACAGGGACTGAGTGAACCCTTCCTTCATGGCCCCTATGCCGACCCGGTGACTTTGCAGCTGGGCCCCTCCAGTTCCCGCTTCCATGATCAGGTGACATTGATGTTCTATCAGCCGATCGAGCATGACGGTGAAGTGGTGGGCTGTCTTTGTGGCCGGGTGCCCAATGATGTGCTGGGTGACCTTATTCAGCGTGAAGCCGGGCATATCTACAGTGAGTCCGGTGATAACTATATCTTTATGGTGGATTCCATCTTTGAGCCGACCCTGGCGCCAGGAACGGCGTTGTCTCGCTCCCGGTTTGAGGACGATACGTTTAGCCATGGTGAGAACCTTAAATCCGGCATCCATACTAATTACGGCATTGTTCAGGTCAGCCAGCATACCGAACTGGAAGTTCAGTTTAACGACCCGGCCACCGGCGAGTTACACCCCGGTGTGCGGGAAACCATTGGCCGGGGCGAGAATCTGTTTGTCACCTATCCAGGCTATTCGGATTACCGGCATATTCCGGTTATCGGTAAAGGGGTGACTTTCCAGCTGCCCGGCTCGCCTGACCGCTGGGGCATGATGTGTGAGGCGGATCTGGAAGAGGTCTACCGACGCCGGTCACTGAGCTTCAGCATGATGAAGGTCTATATGGTCACCATGGCCACGCAGCTGGGGCTGACCCTGAGTTTGCAGCATGTGTTTGAGCTGTCGCCCTTGCTGGTTAATGCGGTTTCAGTGTTACTGGCGCTGCTGTTCGGCGCACTGTTCTGTTTGTGGGGGCCGAATCGGCTGGCAAAACAGCTGAACCGGATGACAAAGGTGATTCGTAATATCGCCGAAGGGGGCGGAAATTTACGTCAGCGGCTGGACGCGACAAAACTGGGTCAGGATGAAAGTGGCGATATGGGGCGCTGGATTAACAGTTTTATTGATAATCTGGATGGCATTGTCGGTGAGGTGATTGAGGCGGCGGCGGATGTGCGTCAGCACAGCCAGACGCTACAGCTGCACAACGCAGAAGCGGGTGGCAGTACGGTGGAGCTGAGTGCCGCGATGCAGCAGATGTTGCACCAGCTGGCGCTACAGCTGGGTGAAATCGATACCGCTTCGGCGACCGCTCGGCAGATGAAAAGCTCGATGGAACAGGTAGTGACCGATGCCCGTGAACAGCTGGATGCGGTGCAAGGCGGTACCGCTGCGATTCGCGAGATTGTGCAGAATTCAGCGCAGCGGGTGCAGGCCCTGCAAGGTGGCACTGAGCAGGTGGGTAATATTACCGCAGTGATTACGGATATCACCAGCCAGACTAATCTGCTGGCGCTCAATGCGGCGATTGAAGCGGCGCGGGCGGGCAGTCATGGCCGGGGCTTTGCCGTGGTCGCCGATGAGGTACGGGCGCTGGCATCACGCACGGCGATTGCCGCCACTGATATCCAGGCCTGTATCGATTCGATCCAGAAGCAGGCTCAGGAAGCGGTGATCTATATGGAGCGAGGGGTGCAGGATGTGGACCAGAGTCTGGCCCATGCCCAGGCCGCTACGGCGGATAATCAACAGCTGTATGGCATTGTGGCGCAGATGTTCGAGAGTATTAACCGGATTGCCGATAGCAGTCAGCAGCACAGTGCCCAGACTCAGCAGGTGGTGGTATCCAGTGAGCAGATGGGTGGGCTGGTGTCGGTACTGCACCACAGCTGTGAGCAGGTGGGGCAGACGGCGGCGCGTCTGAACCAGCTGGTGGGGGCGTTTGAGGTCAGTCGGCTACGTGAATAGCGGGCATAAAAACCCCGGCCTGCCGATCTCCGACACATCGATTGCGCTGCTCTCCGCCACCTTGCTGTTTGTGCTGCCCGCTTCCATAGACACTGTGACAGCGGGCCGATGCAACCGCAGGATGGAATCCTGCTACAGGGACTTACACATAGGATAAAACAGCATGCCATCAGCAGTCACAGGCACCTGCATCAGCTGGTAGCCCTGCGATTTATAAAACGTCCAGGCGGTGGCCGTGCTTTCCAGGGTAATTTCCGTCAGCCCCCACTGCCGGGCCTGGGCCTCAGCCGCCTGTAGTAGCTGCCTGCCGACCCCCAGCCCTATAACACTGGCCAGTACATAACACAGATACAGATAACCATTCTTATCCAGATGGATCACCCCCACCAGCTGACCGTTCCTGATGGCGACAAACGCCCGTGAGCGACTGTTAAACAACCACCGCTGGCAGTTCTCTACGGTTTTGTTCTCCAGCCAGCTGGCCAGCTTGTCCGGGTCATTACCGTGGTCCTCAACGCAGAGCTCGGCAATAGAACGGCGAATTACTGCGCAGATTTCCGCAGCCTGTTCCGGTTGCGCGGGTTGTATCATAGTCAATCACTCCATCCATGTGATGATCAGGGGCCGGCGGCCTCATCGGGACGCCCTGCCTGTTTTCAAGGCACAGTGAACGGCCAAGGGACCGCCATTATGCACTTAATTACTGAATGAGACCTCGCAACCGTTAAAGATCAGTTTTTCCACTTCGCCCATGGGTCTACCGGCCCACTAGTTGCGCTATCTGAAGGTGTCGACGCTGCGCGCTCAACCTTCGGGGCAGGCGCGGTGTCTTTCGGTTTTTTGGTAAATCCACCTCGAGGTGGGCCGGAACGTTTACCTGGCCCTGCGCGATAGCCAGCCCCCCGCTTATGCTCCGCTGCTTTTTTCGCGCGTTTTTCATTCAACCGGACAGCATCTTCCAGGCTCAGCTTAGCTGGCTCACCTGGCGACTGATGCGCTGGAATAATCCGTTTCCGTGCTGGCAGTTTGAACTGCTCTGACGACGCACGGGGTAAATTTTTAAACTCATACAAATAGAACACTTCAACCTTCTCCCGCGCCCAGTCCGTTTTCTTCAGAAACTTGACGCTGGACTCGATACCTGGATTGGTTTTGAAACAGTTGATATTGAGGTACGCAAATAGTATTTCAAATCCGTAGTGATCTACCATTTCGATCAACAGGTTCTTTAAGCTAACACCGTGTAACGGGTTATTCTGGTAGTTGATCTCATCATTCATGGTGCGGTATCCAGTCAGGGGAAGTAAACCGCGCCATTATAACCGACCCGCCCCGCCTTGACAGCGGTTAAAGCCTGTCCGCCGCCACAGGCCAGCAGGCTACCGGCCAATGCGCTCGGCTGGTGGTAGCTGATGCACAATGCTGAACGGGCACAGGTCAGGGCGACATATAACCGCCAGACATCCTCCGGCAGCGGGCCTGCCAGCGCAGACACATCGCCTTCATCGGCAAACAGGCTGCCCTTGTACCCGCTAACTGGCATATCCAGCATCAGGTAACGGCACTGGCGCGCCTGTCCAATGAGGCTGGCAGCAGCGCTCAGGCCACTGTCAATATCAGTTCAACTGACGGGTAGCTGATCTGCTTCACAGCTTTGGCTTCCAGACAACGGGCAAAACGTTTTCGCCTTGCGATCACCACATCTGGGTCATCAGCTTATACCCCACAGGGTCATATTCTCTTAGCTCAAGCCGATTGAATGGGTAGTAATCATTTTTGCCAAAGTAAGCCTCAGATATTTCAGCAAAATACTCACTTTTGTTTTTTAGTGCATACGCTTTGACATTAAACCCTTTGTAGTAAGGAACCGATGCGTACAGCCCCGAGCGTCGGGCATTTTCATAGGCATTAATCACCGATATATTCCTGATGCCCAGAACGTTGTAATGATAGGCATGAGAAAGTTCATGCAGCAGCACAATTGTCACATTACGCCTAGACGAGTCAATAAAGCGGCTAACACTGGATATTTGAACACCACCCGCTTTATCCGGGTTATAGCCATTGTCTACCAGCCATTTCGCCGATGGATGAAAAACGGCCCCTGGAAACTTGCTGTCTCTCCACTCGACCCAGAAAGGCACTTTTATTAAAGCGTCCAATGCGGCCCCTGGAAGCGCAGCTTTTATATAACGTAATTGCTTACTTATTTCGCCAAGAAGCATTCCCATCTTCTCAGCATGCTGCCCGGCTTCCGGGCTGATGTATAAGCTGAACCCTTCGATGCTCTTTTTCGTATATGTCTCCGTTTCTATATACGAGCTAGCTTCCACTGAAAATGGCAGCAGTAACACCAGGGCATAGAAAACGCTGAACATAGATAGCCCCCTCTATTCAGTGCCTGTTGTGATAACCCTCAAGGGTCACCGCAAGGGTATTAATTCAATGACAAATACTACCTGCCTCAGGCTTAGCCAGATGTAGCCCTTCGGCAGTTTTCACTTCGCCTTCAGACCGGGTGAAGGTAAAAGTCGAGATAACAAGGTGCCAGACTGACTACCCGGTTAACGCCAGGCGTCCTGACAATCTAACTACATTATACAGCTGCATTCTGGGCAGCCCCAAACCTGGTGTGCCCACTACTCTTCATGCCTGAGCCTCTGGTATTCAGGCTAAACAGCTGGCTCTCCGCTGTACTACTCCACCACCGGTTGCGCCAGTATCCACAGGCTGATCATGGTGTAGCCGATCATCAGGCCCAGCATTGGGATCTGGCTGCGTAGCACCTGGCTAGCAGTACTAAACACTCGCTGCGCCATGCGGTGAGCCAGGTAGATCGAGCAGATATGACCGATGACGATAACGGTGACAGAGGTGATCCAGACAGTGCGGGCATTGATGATGCCAATATCGACGAAGTAATGGCCGGTGCCGAACAGATCCCAGCCGTAACCGAAGGGATCGGAAAGTAGCGGAATCATGTACTGGCCGACAATCAGCAGGTAGGACAGGTAATGGGACAGGTGGTACGCCAGGGCGATGGGGATCAGGGTGAGGACAAAGTAGCCTGCCAGCGCCGAGACTGGGGGGCCAGCGGCACCCGCGCCTGCAGCCCGTCGCATCAGCAGGCAGAACAGCAGGTAGGCGCCGATAAACAACAGACAGAACAGCGCCATACCCAGGCTGCTGATCAGGGTAAGTGTGCTGTCAAAAAAGGGTTGCAGGGCCAGTAACAGGGGGCGTGCCAGTTCGGCGTAGAGCACCCACTGAACAAGGTCCGCCCATAATGGCGTGGCCATAAAGCCATCGAAGGTGACCATCGCCAGCATCAGCAAGACAAAGCAGCCCAGCGAGGCGCTCACCGGCACAGTGGCTAGCAGCCCGACCACCGGTGGCCGCAGGTTCAGTTGGCGGGAACCCGCATCAGCACGGCGATAGCAGGATGAGCAGTTAACACAGCCGCCTGCACGACACTCCGGTGTACAACAACTAGCGCACAGCGCGGGGTTGTTCTGGCGCAGTTCGGTGGGGGAAAAGCGGGCGAGCAGACCAAAGAACAGGCTGAACACCTCACCCCGTTGCAGCCAGACCTCCCGCCCAAACAGCGCCATTCCCAGCCAGCACAGCAGCGAATATCCCAGCAGGGCGTTAGCAATACTGGCGGGCTGATCACTGTGTGGCCAGACCAGTTCCAGCCAGCCGAACAGCACGAACAACAGGACACCTGGCCAGCAGCCCAGCCGGTCAGGATATGGCAGATACAGAGCGCTGGGCGTGCGCGGTCGAGACCGTTGCAGCAGCCAGCGCATGGCCAGATAGAGGCTGTTCCAGGGGTTGATCAGCCGCCACAGATCCCCCACCAGCCCGGACAGGTAAGCCAGCCCGACCCAGCCGATCACCCAGACGGTGGTCGGCGCCAGGTTCTCAAACGGTTGTTGGACGCCCCACCAGCCCGTCGCCAGCACCAGTAAAAACAGCCCTGCTGCGCTCCATTGCATCACCAGCCGCAGCGGCCGGGCTGCCAGCAGGCGCAGCAGTGGCACCCTGAGCAGGTTCAGCCGGAAAGTGGGGGGAGCGGACTCAGATGGGTCAGATTTTCGAGTGCTGCGGCCAGATCGCATAAACAGCGCAATCAGTACAAACGACAGCAGTACAGTGGCACCCGCCCCGCTAAGATAGAGCCATAATGGCACCGGCAGATCATAGCGCTGGGCAAAACCATGGGCCATCGCACTGCTACAGGGCAACAGCAAGGCCTGCCCGGCAACCAGCCTGACAGCCGGTTTACTCAGGATGGACTTCAAAATACAGCAGCCCCTGGTGATGACCGGCTCCGTGGGATGCCCCGAAGCCGTGACTGGTAACCGGATATCGGCCCGTGGCGTGGGCATTGAACTGCATCACCCCGGGCTGGTCAGGCTGCACATCCAGTTCAATATCGTAGCCATGCAGATGTAGCTGTACAGCCTCATCGCTATGCCAGATAAGCTGCACAGACTCCCCCTGGCGCACCACCACCTTATGCCGCCCCCGTACGGTTGTGATTGCATGACTATCGGCATGGCTGAGGTCACGCATCACCGCCAGCTGGCGCTGTGCAATACGCAGCTCAAACTGATGGCTGGCGTTGGGTGTGGATGGTTGCGCCAGCAATGGCTGAACCATCCACATTGCCAGCATAATCACCCCTGCCCTGCCTGCCCACCTGAGTTGTGCCATTGCCTGCCCCGGCTGAATAACTGTGTTGCTATCAGTCTAGCAGCCACCCCTGGCTATGGTGGCTGCTAGACTTTAGCAAAACAGACCGCCCGGCCTGCTTAATCACTCTGTTGCTGTCTAACTCGAACCAGGTACCCCGCCATGAGATATCCGTTATCGCTTGCGCTGCTGGCATTACCACTACTGCTAAGT
>JAIBDV010000082.1 GCA_024686055.1 Neptuniibacter sp. | reverse complement strand
GGTGGCCAGTACTTCAAACTGGTGCTCACCATCAACTTCAGCGATCTCGATGATGGAGATATCGAAGGTACCACCACCCAGGTCGTATACCGCGATAGTTTTATCGCCCTGAGCTTTGTCCAGGCCGTAAGCCAGTGCTGCTGCAGTTGGCTCGTTGATGATACGTTTAACGTCCAGACCCGCAATCTTGCCAGCATCTTTCGTTGCCTGACGCTGCGCATCGTTGAAGTAAGCAGGTACGGTTACAACGGCTTCAGTCACCGCTTCACCCAGGTAATCTTCTGCTGTTTTCTTCATCTTTTTCAGAATTTCAGCAGAGATCTGAGGCGCGGCCATCTTGTTGCCTTTCACCTCAACCCACGCATCGCCATTGTCGGCTTCAACGATGGAGTACGGCACCATTTTGATGTCTTTCTGTACGACATCATCTTTGAAACGACGACCGATCAGACGCTTGATCGCAAACAGCGTGTTAGTCGGGTTAGTCACCGCCTGACGTTTAGCTGGCTGACCGACCAGGATCTCATCATCGGTGTAAGCGATGATGGAAGGAGTGGTGCGATCGCCTTCAGCGTTCTCGATTACTTTTGCTTTCTCGCCGTCCAGGATTGCCACACAAGAGTTAGTGGTACCCAGGTCGATGCCGATGATTCTACCCATTGTATACTCCGAATTCTGTTTGCCCGCTGTGGGGCTAAAATCTTTTAAAAACGCTTTGTATGGCTATATTGGTGCTTAACATGCCAATTCAAGAGCTGTTCTGAATTTTTTTTACCAGGGGCTTACTGCGCCACCATGACCATGGCCGGACGTAACAGACGACCGTTCAGGGTGTAACCTTTCTGCATCGCAGCAACCACGCTGCCTGACGCCACGCCTTCACCGCCGGGCACCATGGACATCGCCTGGTGCACTTCCGGGTTAAATGCATCACCCGCCTGCGGGTTCACCGGCTCCACCTGGAACTTGGCCAGCGAGCTGACAAACATATTCAGGGTCATCTCAACGCCTTCACGCAGCGGTTTAACAGCAGCGTCTTCAGCATCAGAAGCCTCCAGCGCACGCTCCAGATTATCAACAATCTGCAGCATCTCGTTGGCGAATTTTTCCAGCGCAAACTTATGCGCCTTCTCAACATCCTGCTCCGCACGGCGACGTACATTCTGCGCGTCAGCCTGAGCGCGCAACGCAGCATCTTTAAACTCTGCAACCTGCGTGGCTTCAGCCTGGGCAGTTGCCAGTTGCTGCATCAGTTCAGCGATATCCAGCTGCATACCTTCATCAGCTACCGCCTCTTCAAGGACAACCTGCTCTGCTGTATTTTCCATCTCTGGTGCCACGTTTTCTGCCTGAGTTTTTTCTTCGTTCGCCATCTGAAACCTCTTCAAAACCGGTCGCTTACAAGTACGCCCTCGTCGTAGGCGCTGTTACGTTGCCTTCTTATATGGGGCTGGCCTGGAGGGATTCAAGCATCCGCTGAAAAAATTTTTCAGCCAGCACCATGTCGCCGAACCCCGCGTCGTCACTGGTCTGCAAAACACTGTATAAGCATCCAGTTAACGAACGTCGCAAAACAGCAATTGCCAGCCTCCGGCTTTTCGCTTATATATACAAACTACTGTATAAATTCACAGGTACAGGGCAACCCCCATGCTGACTCAGATAATCATTCGAAACTACGCCATTGTCGAAGCGCTGGAGCTGGACCTGCGCCAGGGTATGACCGTTGTCAGCGGTGAAACCGGTGCCGGTAAATCCATTATGCTGGACGCCCTGGGGCTGACCCTGGGCGCCCGTGCCGATAGCGATGCGGTGCGCGACAGTGCTGAGCGCGCCGAGATTATCGCCACCTTTGATCTGCGCGATATCCCCGATGCCCGCCAATGGCTTAATAGCCATGATCTGGATTGCGAAGACGAGTGTATTCTCAAACGGGTGATCACCCGCGAGGGTCGCTCACGCAGCTATATTAATGGCCAGCCCAGTCCGCTGGCATTACTGCGTGAACTGGGCGGTTATCTGATTGATATTCATGGCCAGCACGAACATCAGCGGCTACTGAAAAAAGACCACCACCGCAACCTGCTGGACGATTTTGCCGGCCAGCGTGAACTGGCCAGCCAGGTGCGCCAGCGCTACCAGCAATGGCACCGCCTGACCCGCCAGTTACGCGAACAGACCGAACTGAGCCGGGAACAGAGCGCTCGCGTGCAGCTACTGAGTTACCAGATTGAAGAGCTGGACCAGCTGGCACTGGCCGAGGGTGAGCTGGAACAGCTCGGTCAGGAACAGAAAACCCTGGCCAACGCCAGCGAAATACTGGCCGGCGGTCACCAGCTGCTGGGCCTCACCTGCGAGGGCGACGGCCAGCACTGCCTCGGCCTGCTCAACCACTGCCAGAGTCTGCTGACCGACCTCAGCGCCCAGACAGATGCCCTGGGCCCGGTGGTCGATCTACTCAGCAGTGCTCAGATCCAGGTAGAAGAAGCCGGTAGCGAGCTACGCCACTACCTTGACCGGGTCGAACTCAACCCCGAGCGCCAGCAGCAGGTCGAAGAACGGCTGTCACTGCTCTACGAAGTGGCTCGTAAACACCGGATTCAGCCGAAAGAGATCGCGGCATTTCACCACCGACTACAACAGGAGCTGAACGCCCTGCAACGCAATGACGATGAACTGGAACAGCTGGCTGAACAGGCAGAGTACGCCCGCGACCGCTACCAGCAGCTGGCCGACCGGCTCAGCGCCGCCCGCCAGCGCGCAGCGGGTAAATTAAGTAAAGCGGTGGATAAGCAACTGCACAGCCTGGGCATGACCGCCGCCCACTTTGAGATCGCCCTGCGCCCATTGCAGGCCGAGCAGCAGGGTCTGCACGGGCTGGAAGAAACTGAATTTCTGATCAGCGCCAACAAAGGACAGCAGGCCCGACCGCTGGCCAAAGTCGCCTCGGGTGGCGAGCTGTCGCGGATCAGCCTGGCAATTCAGGTGATCACCGCCCAGACCAGTACCACGCCGACGCTGATCTTCGATGAAGTGGATGTGGGGATTGGCGGCGCGATTGCCGAAGTGGTGGGTCGTCTATTGCGCGAACTGGGGGAACGCACCCAGATTCTATGCGTCACCCATCAGCCTCAGGTCGCTTCCCAGGGCCATCAGCATCTGTTTGTCAGCAAACAGGCGAAACGCAATCAGACCCTGACCCGCATCGCCCAGCTGGACACGGACCAGCGCGTCCATGAAGTAGCACGTATGCTCGGTGGCATCGATATTACCGAGCGCTCTATCGAACACGCTCGCGAAATGCTGAATATTATCAGCCCACCACAACCCGCTCAGTTACACGGCTAAACCACCGGTTCTGCTCGACAGACACAAAAAAGCCAGCTCACAGGCTGGCTTTTCACATCAGCTGTCAGCCTTTTGGGCTGACAGCCAGAACTTACTTATCCGCGATATCTTTCGATATACCGTACAGGTACAGCGTTCGCTCAGTGATGGTGAAGCCCATCTTTTCAGAAATTTCTTCCAGCAATGCATCCAGTCGTGGGTCGTTAAACTCACGTACCCGGCCGGTTTTCATGCATACCATATGATCATGATGATCATCGCGCGACAATTCGAATACAGAATGACCGCCTTCAAAATGGTGACGCGAAACCAGACCCGCTGCTTCAAACTGAGTCAGCACTCGGTACACAGTTGCCAGACCAACGTCTTCGCCCTGCTCCATCAACTGCTTATAAATGTCTTCTGCACTAAAATGATCGCCTTCACCAGCCCGTTCCAGGATCTGATAAATCTTCACTCGTGGCAGTGTAACTTTCAGGCCTGCTTTACGCAGCTCTTGGTTTTCGAGCGCCATGATAATTCTCTATGCTGTTCGTGACTCGAAGTGTAGAATCCATTATCTGTGTTTCGACCCCACATTGGAAGCCAGTCACAGATGATAAAAACGTTCACTTCAGTTGCTATTCTCACACTTGTTCTTACAGGATGTTCCGGCTTCCCGGGTGTGTACAAAATCGACATTCCGCAGGGTAATATCGTTACCCAGGAAATGGTCGACAAGCTGCGCCCTGGCATGACCAAAAAGCAGGTCCGTTTCGTGATGGGCACCCCGCTGGTTGAAGACAGCTTCAACGCTGACCGCTGGGACTACGTCTACACCCTGAAAGATACCGACGGCAGTTTCACCCGCGAGCGCCTTACCCTGCAATTCACCGATGACCGTCTGTCAGGTCTGGGTGGAGATTTCCGCCCTGGTAGTGCAAGCGAACCCGCACAATAACCAACGCTTTATTCTCCGCGCGCTGCTTCAGTATCCTTCTGAGCTTTCATTTTGGCAGCGCGTTTGGCCCGGGCCTCTTTCGGGTCAGCAATCAACGGGCGATAGATCTCAACCCGCTGGCCCACCTTCAATACTGTATCCTTTGGATTACGAATCGCTTTACCAAAGATGCCCATCGGATAACCGTCCGGATCAATCTGCGGGAACAATTCAATAATACCTGACTTTATTACTGCGTCATACGCTGAACAGCCGTCTTCGACCTGCAATGTAATAATTTTCTGCTCATCCGGCAGGGCAAATGCCACTTCTACTTCAATCATGTCTAAGCTCCGTACACCTGGTCAGCACGGCTGACAAACACATCAACCATATTACTGGCCACCTGCTCAAACAGCTTACCAATCGCCAGCGCTGTCAGCTTGCCGCCGATCTCAAACTCAAGATGTAGCACCACCTTGCAGGCCTCATCGCTGAGCGGGATAAATCGCCACTCGCCCTGCAGACGACTGAACGGTCCCTCTTCCAGCTGCAGTGTCATCCGCCCGGGGCGTTCCAGCTGGTTACGGGTGGAGAACTGATATTTTAGGCCACCCTTGGCCAGATGCAGTGTGGCCACCAGTTCGTCGTCCGTCCGGCTGATCACTTCAGTGCGAACGCAGCCGGGTAAAAATTCCGCGTAGCGCTCTACCCGGTCTACCAGGTCAAACATCTGCTCCGCACTGTGTAAAACCAGCGCACTGCGGTCTACCTGTGTCATAGTCTTTCCTATCGTTTACGACGCCTCAGGCTTTGAGATTCTGCAAAAAGACAACCCCAATCGCCACCGGCGCGACAAATCTGATCAGCAGATACCATACCTTAAACAGCACAGAATTGCTGATCGCCAACTCACTGCGCAACGCACTACGCTTCACCTGCCAGCCAACAAACAGCGCCACCAGAATGCCCCCCAGCGGCAGTAATATATTGGCCGTAACATAATCCAGCAGGTTATAAATGTTGCGATCAAACAGCTCAATACCACTGAGCACATTGAAGGAACCCAGTGCCACCGTCCCCAGCAGCCAGACCGCTGCCCCCAATAAAGCACAGGACTGTATCCGGCCGATTTCCAGGTGTTCCACCAGAAACGCCACCGCTGGCTCCATCAGCGAGATCGCCGAAGTAATCGCCGCCAGCGCCACCAGGCCGAAGAACAGCAGCCCGATCACCTGGCCACCCGGCATATGATCAAACGCCACCGGCAGGGTAATAAACATCAGCCCGGGGCCGACAGCAGGGTCAACTCCGGTGGAGAAAACAATTGGATAGATAATCAGACTGGCCACCAGCGCCACCACTGTATCCAGTGCGGCCACCGTCAGCACCGCGCCGCTGATCGACGCATTTTTTGGCATATAAGAGCCATACACCATGATCGCACCCATCCCCAGCGACAGGGTAAAAAAGGCATGCCCCAGGGCGGCCAGCGCCCCCTCCCAGCTCAGCTGACGGGTTTCAAAACTGAATAGGAAATTCCAGGCCTGGCCAAAGTAACCACTGGTCGCCGAATACCCCAGCAACACCACCAGCAAGGCAAACAACGCTGGCATAATCAGCCGGGTAGCCCGCTCCAGACCCTGCACCACCCCGGCGGCGAGAATACTCATCACCACCAGCACAAACAGACTGTGCCAGCCAAACATCGTTCGCGGGTCGGCCAGCAGACTGTTAAACCGCTCACTGGCCTGCACATGACCAATATCAATCAGCTCCCCCCGACTACTGGCCAGCACATACTCCAGCACCCAGCCGGCCACCACCGAGTAAAAGGAGAAGATCAGCACCCCGGCCAGCACCCCCATGCCGCCAGCAATCTGCCAGCGCTCATTACGGCCTGACTCGCGGGCCAGTGCAGCCACGGCGTTAACCGGGCTCAGCCGGGCTCGACGGCCAATCAGCACCTCTGCCATCATCAGTGGCACACCCACGGTCAGGATGCAGCCGAGATACAGCAACACAAAGGCACCGCCACCATGCAGGCCAACGATATAGGGAAACTTCCAGATGTTACCCAGCCCTACAGCAGAACCCGTGGCGGCAAAAATAAATACCCACCGGCTCGCCCAGCTGCCATGAATAGTCTGTGCTATCGACATTCCAAATCGCCATCTTATGGTCCGCGGGAGCGCGCATTTTTGCCATTCCTGCCTCAGATTACAACCGAAAAGCGTCAACCCAGCCTGCTACCGGCCTCTGTTCTGGCAGAAATCAACGCCACGACACAGCCCGGTCAGGCTCGCCAGCCAACAGCCAGGCCACGGCAGTCGCAGCAACCAGTAGTGACTAACACTTTCCTTAATCGCCCCTCAGGCTTATAATCCCGCGCTATGGCAAAAAAGAAGAAATCCAGTAACAACAGCAGTTCCATCTGTCAGAACCGCAAAGCACGCCACGAGTATCAGATAGATACAAAATTCGAGGCGGGCATGGTGCTGACCGGATGGGAAGTCAAAAGTCTGCGTGATGGCCGGGCTCAACTGGCTGACTCTTACGTGGTGTTGAAAAATGACGAGGCCTGGCTGGTCGCGGCACATTTCACCCCACTGAAGACCGCCTGCGCCCATGTGGTGGCCGACCCGACCCGTGATCGCAAACTGCTCCTTAACCGTCGCGAAATTGAGCGCCTGCAACTGGCGATTCATGCCAAAGGCTTTACCTGTGTTGCGCTGTCCATGTACTGGAAAGGCAGCAACATCAAGTGCGAGATCGCGCTGGTAAAAGGTAAGAAGCTGCATGATAAACGCGCTTCGGAAAAAGAGCGTGACTGGTCACGCGAAAAACAGCGTACCCTGTCAGCTAATCAATAAAAGCTGAAAAATAAAGCAGTTACAGCATTCTTCTTTGCTGTCGTTCAGGCTATACTAGCCTGACTAGTGGGGGTGATTTGGCTTCGACGCCGATTACAAAACCTCTCGGTGCATGTCGTGTTTGTAGTGAAACACGTTAATCCATCACTACACAGTTATAGTTGCAAACGACGATAACTACGCTCTAGCAGCCTAAGGGCCGCTAGCATTGCTCCTACAGGTGTCTGTAACTTTAGGATTTTGCAATGTCATTTGAGACAGAATCGCCTGGAAGCTTCGCCTTAAGACGAAGGGTTAAAACTTAAAAAGGCTCGCCCTAAACACCCTGACTCTCGGGTCGTGCCGGGTTAACTCAATAGAGAAGTCTAAGCATGTAGAGCTGGAGGCGGAGGATTGGCGGACGCGGGTTCGATCCCCGCCACCTCCACCAACTCTCTTCCTGAGTCACTGACTCGGTAAGTGAGAAAAGCAAAGTGAGACGGCCGTCGCACTTAGCACTGGAACCGACCTTGAGTCGGTTTTTGTGTATCTGGGGTTTAGAAAACTTCCACCACCACCTTTCCTGATAGCCCCTAACTGAACTTATTTGATGATCCGACATCAATGACTACAACATCCTTGTGCGACTGAAGCCGAAAACGGCAGCACTTACCCCACTACCGGCCTCTCTGTACTTTTATGAAAACTGGTCTTAACTAAGCAGTATTATTGAAATTTTATTTCATAAAAATTCAGGTCGCACGACAACGACAACACAGATTAAAGCCTGTCGCAGCCCACAGCACCAAAGCCACCGCCGCCGTATCAACCACAGCAAGGGAACGCCGTTACTGTCATGAGCCTGCCCCACCTTGATCAATTAAGCGCTGTGACACTTCGCTCGCCAATCTGGGTGTATGACATCATTGGCCAGAAACTGGCCTGGGCAAATCCGGCCGGGCTGGAACTCTGGGAGGCAACTGACCTTGAAGAGCTGTGTGCCAGGGATTTTTCCACGGGTCAATCCCAGGCAGTGCAGCAAACACTGCTCAGTTATCTGGAGCGGTTCCAGAACGGGGACTGTTTTGATACCTGGTGGGAGATCTGCCCATATGGGATCAAGAAGCGGGTTTTCTGTCGTCTGTCCGGCGTCTACATCCCTTCCGAGTCAGGGCCACGCCCCGCCATGCTACTGGAGGGGCAGTTTTCACCTGAATTGCTCAATCGCGGCGATATCCCAAGTGCAGCTATCGCGGTGCTATTTGATGAGGCGGGCGATATCGTCAGCTTCAACCCGCCCTTTGCCGACCAGTTTGGCCAGCAGATATCCAATCTCAAGCAGATTCTGGCAGAGAATTCAGGGGTTTCTTTTGTTCAGGGCATGGGCTCACTGGGCCGTGATCTCGAGCTGAAAACCCTGAAAGGCTTACGGTGGCACCATGCCGAAGTTACCACCCAGCCAGAGCTCAGTGAACACCCCTGCTATGTGCTAACCCTGGTGGACATTCAGGAACGCAAACTCAGAGAGATAGAAACAGCTAACGAGGCTCGCTCTGATTTCCTCACCGGCCTGATGAACCGTCGTGGCCTGTTGCAGTATATGAAGAGTTACCGGGGTACAGAATACACCCTGTTCTATATCGACCTGGATGGCTTTAAACCGATAAACGACAGCTACGGCCACAACACCGGTGACGAACTGTTACGCCAGCTCGCCAATGTGCTGATGGCACAGAGAGGGCGTAAGATCTGCGCCCGGGTTGGTGGCGACGAGTTTATTATTATATTCCTTGATCGGCTGACCACACGGCAGATCAACGCCCAGGCTCAGACACTGTTATCTGACATCGCCCGCCCCTATGAGGTCGCGCAGGACTGTGTCGTTCAGGTGTCCGGCAGCATCGGTATTGCGTCGGCACCCCATGACTCAACGGAGCTGAAAGACCTCCTGATTCAGGCTGATGCGGCCATGTACCAAGCAAAAAAACAGGGTCGAAATCAGGCCGTGATCCACCGGCCCGGCATGGAGTCCTATCTGCACCGCCGGGCACAGATTCTGCAACACCTGGATATCGCCATCAGCGAAACCCAGCTTGCCGTGCATTACCAACCCATCGTTAACGGCAGCAATGAGGACGTTCTGCTAGTCGAGGCCCTGTTACGCTGGCACCACCCGACACTGGGCCCACTGTCACCGCTGGAATTTATTTCTGCCGCCGAAGGCAGCGGCAAGATTGCGCGGCTGGAGTCCTGGGTTATCGAACAGGTCTGTAAAGATCTGGCCGGTATTCGACAGCTGTTCCCGACCTCCATTCGAGTCTCCATCAATATCTCCGGCGCACACATCGTACAACCCGGGTTTATCAACAACCTGATGCAGCTGGTATCCAGGCATCACTGCACCCCGCAGGATCTGCTGCTGGAGCTGACTGAAAGCGTACTG
>JAIBDV010000364.1 GCA_024686055.1 Neptuniibacter sp. | reverse complement strand
TCCACGAAGGCATTGATGCTTTCGAGCAGACCTGTCCGGCAGGTCAGGCACTGTATCAGCAGTTTGCTGAGCCGCTGCATGATGTGCTGCTGGGTCAGGCGACCGGTGCTGATATCGAAGCGTTGATGCGTGATACCCGTATCGCGGCAGAAGAAACTCGCCAGGCGATGCAGAAAGGCCGTAACCGCTTGCTGGAGATGAGCTCCTGCCGGCCAATGCGGGTAGAACCGCTGCTGGCGGATGTGGATGAAGAGAGCAACCCGCTGGCGATCACCAACTACATGGAGCGGGTGTTTGACCACTTCGGTGTAGAAAGCAGTGCTCAGGATCAGAACTCCACCATAGTGCGCCCTGGCGATCATATGCTGGTGTCTGCGTTCCCTGGCCTGCCTGAAGATGGCTTTACCGGCACCTTCCAGCGTAACGAAGCGCTGTCCCGCGAAGACATTCAGTACTTCAACTGGGAGCACCCGATGGTCTCCGGTGCCATGGAGATGATCCTGGGTAACGAGTACGGCAACGCCACTGTTTCCTCCATCAAACTGCCATTGCCACCGGGCACACTGTTGCTTGAAGGTATCTTCCGGTTGAATTGCGCTGCACCTAAAGCTGCCCAGATTGGTCGCTTTATGCAGAACGCCAGCAGCCGGGTAGTGGTTGACGTTACTGGTAATGATCTGACCAAGGTGCTGACTAGCGCGCATCTGAACCAGCTGTGTGAACGTTTACCAAAACGTACCGCGCAGTCACTGGTGCAACAGGCCCGTACAGAAATTGATCAGATGGTGACGAAGCTGGAACGCATTGCTGCGCCACAGGAAGCGCAGCTGCTGGATGACGCCCGTGACCGCTGTCGCAAGGATAAAGGTGCTGATATCGAGCGTCTGCAGGCACTGGCCGCCGTTAACCCGGCGATCAGCGAAGCAGAAGTGGCTGAGCAGGTTGCCCTGCGCGACCAGCTGCTGGGCTATCTGGATAACGGTAAACTGGTCCTTGATGCCATCCGTCTGGTGATTGTCACCGACTGATCGGCTTAATCAAGACTGTAAAAAAGGGCTACCCTGAGGTAGCCCTTTTTTGTATCCGCCAGGGTTCAAACAGCCCTGAAAGACACTGCTATGACGGTGGGTCTACCCGTTTTGTGGTCGATGTATTCATGTGGAACCAGCTGGCAATGGAGTATCGATCATCATGGGTAGGCAGCACCTCATGGGGAAATTCTTCACTGAGAAAAACAACCACAGTGCCGAAGTTGGGTATTACTTTGACCCCTTGCTGATCCTCTGTGTTCTCAAACAGCACCAGCTCGCCGCCATTTTCTGCTTTCCAGTCATGATTTAGATAAACAACAATCGACAGAATTCGGTTGCCTTCACCTTTAAATGCATCAACGTGGCGTTTATAAAAATCCCCAGGTGAATAGTGTGCAAAATGACTTTCAGAGGAGAATAAACCGAGGAACAGGCGGCGATTAAAAAATTGTTGCGCTTCATCCAGCCAGCGTAACCAGTCACGACCGGCCTCAGACTCATCGGTTATCCAGCAGATCTCATCTTTGCGTATGGACTCATGTCGGGTTAACTGTTTTTTTCGGCCAATTTCAGCCTGATGAAACTTATCCTTTTCCATGCTTATTAATTGCTGAAGAAGGTTTTCAGCTAAGTTTTCAGGCAATGCCATCGGGTTAATACTGTAGCCGGTGGATCTTAATTCGTCTGATATTTTAGTAAATAGCGGTATATTATTATCTGTTAAATCATTTGAAGAACTAAGAGGCTGAGTCATTACTATTAATACTCCAAACGGTTAAAAATCATTAGTTTTCAACCTGAGTTTATAGTAAAACTCTTGATTAAAGATTGAGCATAACAGAACGAAGTGATAATACGAGGCTTTTCAATGACTTTCGACAGGTCGTCATGCCGACGGCAATGTGCTGGCTATGTCGGATTTATGTCAGGCCCTGTGTTCAGGCCACAGGCAGGCAAGCCTGTGGCCTGTCTGGAGCTTAGCGCTAGAGTCCAGGAATAAGCGCTTCAAACCCCTTCGCTGCCATGGTCGGGGTAAACGCCTGCACCTCGTAGGTTGCCAGCTGCTCCCGGTGAAACGGGTCCTGTTCGAGAATAGCCTGCAGCGCTTCCCGATCATCAACGGTCGCGATAATAATGCCCCCGGTACGCGGCTCCTTACGGCCAGACATAAGGAAGTGACCGTTTTGGTAAGCATTTTTAAGATAAGCGATATGCTCATCCAGGTGTTTATCAACATAGCTCAGGTCACAGGTATAGGTTAATGAGACTATAAACACGGGAGGCTCCTTGCTTGAGTGTTAAATAAATATCGGGTTATCAAACGCTGGTTTCTTGCTGAGTCGTACAGTGAATGCTTCCGCCGCCTGAGGCAATCGCATCGGTGCGTAGCTGTTCAATTTTTCTATCCGGGAAAACCTTTGCCAGGATGTCTCTGGCTTTTTTATCGGCAACGGCATCACCAAAGCTTTGCATGATAATAGCGTTATTGCAGACATAGTAACCAATATAACCCGCTGCAAAACCTTCAGGATCATAATCCTCATTAATTTCATCCGGGGTATCAATGATAATAACCTTAAGCCGGTTGCCATCGGCGTCCGTGCTGTTGCGCAGGCGGGCTATATTATCGCGAGTGACATCATAGTCAGGCGACGCTTGATAGTTATCCCGGCTGACAACTACTTCGCCAGGCCTGGTAAAGCGGGCATAAAAATCGGTGTGGGCGTCCGTGATATCTTTGCCCTTAACGCCGTCAAGCCAGATGATCTTGCGCAGCCCCAGCAAGGCCATCAACTCTGCTTCTACCTGACGCTGGCTCAGGTGTGGGTTGCGGTTGTCATTCAGCACACAGCTCTTCGTCAGAATGGCGGTGCCGTGGCCATCGACTTCAAAGCAGCCACCCTCAAGCACCAGATCCGTTTTTTCCCGTATGGCACCCGACTGTCTGGCGATAAAACGGGCAACCAGAGCGTCCTGCGGGTGCGCCTGTTTATTGCCCCAGCCATTAAAATTAAAGTCGACCGCATATTTTTGCCCGTCACTGCCGCGCACAAAGGCTGGCCCGGTATCACGCAACCACAAATCGTCCGTGGCAAACTCAATCAACGTGATGGGGAAGGGGTGTGCCGTTAAACCGCCGAGCAAGACCACGGCTTCATCATAGTCATCAGGGCTGACCAGCATAGACACCGGCTCGTATTTGGCGATGGTGCGGGCGATCAGGGCCAGGTTACGTTTCACCTCAGGAGCCTGTTGTGCCGACCAGATGTAATCATTGGCCACAAACGACATCCAGGTGCGCGTGTGCGGGTGGCTTTCATCAGGCATCGACAGCGTGGTTGTCGTCTCCGCGCGACTGCTCAGTGCGAACCCGCCAGACAGTAAACAGGCGTACTTTATAAAACGTCTTCGTGTGCTCATCTCAGGTGACCGTTAATAATCCTGTGGTCGTTTATATCAGAAAACCGGCTGCCCGACGTATCGCAAAGAGGTTGCCAGGCTGAAACGACCCACCTGGTAGTCATTCTCTGTACGTTCAGCCAGGTGTTCAG
>JAIBDV010000306.1 GCA_024686055.1 Neptuniibacter sp. | reverse complement strand
TTGGAGTCGATGGTTTCAATCGAGGTCGGCCCCCAGCCCATCAGCGCCTTGGCATCACGCAGTGAGGTTTCGAAGCTGTCGTATTTGATATTTACCAGTGCGGAGAACTTAGGAATCGCCAGACAGTTCAGTTTCGCTTCGGCGATAAACGCCAGCGAACCTTCCGCGCCACAAAGCACCGAGTTGAGGTTAAAGCGGCCTTGTTCATCACGGATATGGGCCAGGTCGTAGCCGGTCAGGCAGCGGTTCAGTTTAGGGAACTTGGCATCGATCAGGTCTTTCTTATCAGTGAAAATCTGATCCACCAGCCGGTGCGCTTCACCAACCCGGTCATCACGCTGTTGAATCTGTTCCAGCTCAGCCTGGTCGATTGGCTGGGACTCCCACACGGTACCGTCCAGGAATACGGTTTTCAGCGCCAGCACATGGTCACGGGTTTTACCGTACAGTACCGAGCCCTGGCCGCTGGCATCGGTATTGATCATCCCACCGACGGTGGCGCGGTTACTGGTCGACAGCTCCGGGGCGAAAAACACCCCGTAGGGCTTGAGCGCGGCGTTAAGCTGATCTTTCACCACCCCGCCCTGCACCCGCGCCCAGCGCTGTTCGGCATTGATTTCCAGCACCTGGTTCATGTGTTTAGACACATCCACGATCAGGCCATCCGTCAGCGACTGACCATTGGTGCCGGTGCCGCCACCGCGTGGGCTGAGGCCGATCTCGGCAAAACGCGGATCATTCGACAGCCGGGCGATCAGGGTCAGATCGTCCAGGGTTTTCGGGTACAGCACCCCCTGGGGCAGCATCTGGTAGATACTGTTATCCGTGGCCAGGGTGATGCGGTTAGCGTAATCGGCGTTGAGATCACCTGCAAAGCCCGCCTGGTTCAGCGCGTCGATAAAGTCCAGATACTGCTGCTGTACGGTATCTTCGATGGTTATTACAGGAATCATATCAGCGATCTCTTCTCAGCTATTCTTATGGGGCGGCCAACACCGTAGAGGCAAGCTTGCTCGCACTCTGCTACCGGCACGTGGCACTACCCGAATTATGGCCGCCATCATGCAGAAGCTCGATTTATTACACAAATGATAAAAAGTGATTAATTAATCGTTTTTAACGATAATTGGTGCAACGCATCATTTAACGGCCGAACCCTCGACTATGCATAACCTTTCGATTCGCCATCTGCGGGCCTTTGTCGCCGTTGCCGACTGCGGCAGTTTTACCCAGGCCGCCGCCCAGCTGCACCTGACCCAGTCCACATTAACGGCTGCCATTAAACAGCTGGAGGAACAGGTCGGGCTGGTGCTGCTTGATCGCACCACACGCCGGGTTTACCTCAGCGCCGAGGGTGAGCGCTTTCTGCCCGTTGCCCGTGGTTTACTGTCCAACTTTGATACCGCATTAAGTGATCTGCAGGCGATAGCGGCGGGCCAGTCGGGTCAGGTCGGCATCGCCGCCTCCCCCTCCGTGCTCAGCCAGCTGTTACCACCGGTGATCGCCCGGTTCCATAAACAGCACCCGGCGGTGGGCATTCATCTGCGCGATGACAGTGCCGGTGGGATCGAGCAACGCGTGTTAAACAATGAGGTGGATTTCGGTGTCGGCGGTAATCACAGCCACCATGTAGAGCTGAGCTACCAGCCCATTTTACAGGACCGTTATGGTGCGGTGTTACCGGATGGCCACCCCCTGCTGGAAAGCGAGTCGCTGTGCTGGGAAGATCTGTCCGACTATCAGCTGATCTATCTGACCAGCGATACCGGCATCCGGGCGCAGCTGTCCCGTATGCCGGTGTCGATGCCAACGGGGTTGAAACTGGATGGGCCTTTGCTGGAAGTGTCCAACCCTGCCGGGCTGGCAGAGCTGGTTAAAGCGGGGATCGGCATTGCGGTGCTGCCAGCGCTGGCTGCCGCGACAGCCTCGTTTTCATCACTGCACTTTATACCGCTGGCAGCGCCGGTGATTGAGCGGGAAATAAATATCATCAGCCGCCGGGGACGCTCCCCCAGCCCGGCTGCCGCACAGTTATCAGGGTATCTGCAGCAGTATGTTCAGCAGGCCCCGTGGCCCGATGATGTCAGCCCCGTGCGCCATTTGTAGCAGCTCGCCCCGCCAGCGTCAGGTTCAGAGTACAGGCCTCTGACGCCCGTGGAACGGGCTGCTACAGGGTACACAGGCTATCGTAGCTAGCCCCCTGGCAACCCCTCTTTACTTAGAAGAACAATCGCCCGATCAGCCAGACCATAGCAAAGCCAACGGTGTAGGCCACCAGCAGGTAGTGAAAAAAGCGCATGTAGGTCAGGAAGGTGAGTTCACTGATTTTGCTCATGGCGATAACACCGGCCGCAGAGCCCACAATCAGCAATGAACCACCCACACCAGTTGCGTAGGTCAGGCCCAGCCAGTCTGCAGTGCTCATTTCAACGCCGGATTTCAGGATTGCGGCGGTCAATGGCACGTTATCCACCATGGCAGACAACAGGCCAACAAAGTAATTCGCGGCCCACACCGGCATCACCGAGTACAGTTCTGGCAGCTGGTCCAGCACGTGCAGTTCTTTAAGCATGCCCACCAGCAGTAATACACCGAGGAAAAACAGCAGGGTATCAAACTCAATATCACGCACAAATTCCAGAATATGGTCCCGCTCAGCACGCTGCTGCTGGAGGAAGTGATACACCAGAAACATCAGTGACAGGCCAAACAGAAAGGTCAGAACCGGCGGTACTCGATAGGCCACACTCAGCCCCAGAGTTGAGACAATGGTCAACACGAACAGTGCGCCCATCACCTTATCGCCCGGTGCAATGGGCCGACGAAAACGCGGCATGGTGACTTCGCCTTCACAGCCGCGCATCATCACCAGCAGCAACACTGCGATACCAGCCAGGGCAGCAGGAATCAGGAAGAACAGATCGGTAATCGTAACCTTGTCTGCAAGGAAGATCATCAACGTGGTGACATCACCGGTAATCAGCGCCACCCCACCCGAGTTCACTGCAAACACCAGCAATGCGGCAAACTTCAGCGTGTCTTTTGACGGTAGTTTCAATGAAGACAGCAGTGACAGCATAATCAGCGAGGCGGTGATGTTGTCGGCCAGCGAACTGAACAGTAATGCCAGCAGCGCCACCATAACCATCAGCCGTTTCTGACTCATCTGCCGTGGCAGCATGCGGTACACCAGCTGGGTAATCAGGCCCTGCTGGTTGAGGTAGGCAACAAAGGTCATCGCGGCCATCAGAAACAGCCAGAGGGTGGCGATATCGAGCAAATTTTCATTCAGGCTATGCTGAATGATTGCCGGCGTGGCACCCGGTTCCGGGAAGATAAACGCCAGTATCCAGACCAGCGTACCGAGAAATAACGAGGATTTGGCTTTGTTAATATGAACGATATCTTCGATAACGATCAGCACAAATGCCAGTGCGATCAGGCAAAGCAGAAAGGTATGCATAGAGAACAGTTCTTTTTGTTGTTGTTATCAGGCTTGCAGCGCTGGCCAACATCAGGCTATTACCACAGACATTAGTAACAGTTGCTACTAACGCCGGCGATTATAATCGAAACTGTTCATGCTTTAGTAGAACCCAGGTCGCCCAACCAAAAGAAAACCGCCGTTTTAATAAAAAACGCGACTAATGGAATATAGAGCAGACCGGCCAGAGAGGCAGGCCCGCCAGACCAAAGGCCTATACCCGTTTATTTTCGCTCGGTGCAGGCGCTGTCAGGTTTTTCGCCAGCGGCTCTATCAACCCGGCGGAACGGGATGCTTCACGTTGCTCCAGTGAACGAGGCTTTTCAATCACCAGATCAACCCGACGATTCAGCCCCCTGCCCGATTTGGTTTTGTTCGTGGCCATGGGCCGGCTTTCCCCGTAACCCTTCACATTCAGCCGTTCGGGTGCAATCCCATACTGCTGGACCAGCCGCTGGAACACGGCCTGAGCCCGGCGTTCAGACAGATCACGGTTATACCGGTCGCTACCGCGATCATCGGTGTGCCCCTCAATGGTTGCTTTTACCCGTGGGTAGCGCTGCAGGAACTGGGCAGCCCGGCTGATATCCGGCTCATAGCGGTTATTCAGTTTCACCGAGTCATAACCAAAGTGCGCATTCATCCGGAATGCCAGTTTGTTATTGCCGATATCACGGAAGTCCGGCTCATCCAGCACACTGGCCAGCAGCGCCTGTTTATCAAACGCAGACATCATTGGCAGGGCTTCCTGCGGGCAACGCCCATTCGGAGCCTGGGAAGACGCAGGAACCGCCGAGGTATCACCCAGTCCGCTTGAGTGATTGGTTATGCAACTGCCTAGGTGACGTGACGTCGAATAAGAAGCCATAAGAATGGAATCAACGCCAAGGCGATAAAGAAAGCAGTTGAGGCCCGCATTGCCCCTGCGCGTAGCTCTAAAAAAAACTGTACGA
>JAIBDV010000350.1 GCA_024686055.1 Neptuniibacter sp. | reverse complement strand
GCCGGTGGTGCCGTTAAGCAGCACGTTAGGCAGACGCGCCGGCAGTACCGCGGGCTCCTGCAGGGTGGCGTCAAAGTTGGGCAGCCAGTCAACTGTGCCCTGGCCCAGTTCGCGCAGCAGCAGCTCGGCATAGGGCGCCAGGCGCGACTCGGTATATCGCATGGCGGCAAAGGACTTGGGATCGTCCGGCGAGCCCCAGTTACCCTGACCGTCGACCAGCGGGTAGCGGTAGCTGAACGGCTGTGCCATCAGCACCATCGCTTCATAACAGGCAGAGTCGCCATGGGGATGGAACTTACCCAGCACATCACCCACTGTACGGGCCGACTTCTTATGCTTGGAAGTGGACTTGAGCCCCAGCTCGGACATGGCGTAGACAATACGCCGCTGCACCGGCTTCATGCCGTCACCGATATTCGGCAGGGCCCGGTCAAGAATCACGTACATGGAGTAATCCAGATACGCCTTCTCGGTAAAGTCTCGCAAAGCGATACGCTCAGTACCGCCCTCAAACGTGGTTTCTACGCTCATTTAATTCTCAAACTCACAGAAACAGGGTTGCATCCAGACTCAGCAACCAGCGGTTATCTTGATCGGGCTGGCCCGCTGCCTGACGATAATCGTCATAGCGCAGTTCGGGCCGAATTCGTAACCAGGCTTCAGGGAACCAGCTAAGGCTGATTCGACCACTCTGGTAAATGCCACCGGGCAGCGTGCTATGGGCATGATCTTTATCACGCAGCCATTCATAGCCGGTGGCCAGTTGCCATTGCGGGGCCAGCTGGCGCACCACCGTCAGGTTTGCGCCATACCAGTGACTGTCAGTGCTGATCAGTCCGGGCCCGGCATCACCACCACGCTGGCGACCATCAATCACATTGAGGTCCGTACGCCAGCGTTTATCTTTATTCCAGTAACGCAACGTCAGTGACTGAAACTGACGCGTGCGCGATTGCTCACTGAGCACCTTAAAGGGGGCCTGCAGCTGACCTGAAGAGGCAGACTGCTCTGCACCCCACAGGCTTTCCCAGTCCAGCGTTAACCGATTATCCCGGCGCTGCCAGTGCAATGCCGTCAGCAACGTCGGGCGGTCATTATTGTCCTGCAGATTATCCCAGCCCTGCACCAGGCCAAGATCAGCACTCCATTGCCCGCGCTGCTGCGCCCAGGGCAGGCGGGCGGAAAACAGCGCGCCCACATGGCGTTTGGGGCCATAGTCATAACTCAGGCTATGGCTGTAAAACGGCCGGGGCGGGTCACTGGGGCTGTCGTTTTCATTGCCCACCGAGCTAATAAAGTTGCCCAGCTGCAGCGTGACGCCATCCAGTAACGGTGCATAGCCCTGCAGGTACCATTGCGGCAGGCTCAGTTTAAGACGCTGATCTCGGCCATCATCCACCCCGTACAGCGGCGCAAACTCACTACCGTAACGCCCCTCCAGTCGAAACCCCCAGTCCCAGCGCTGTCGCATCGGCCCCGCTTTGGCACCGAGCCCTGGCTGCACCCGCCCTTTCAGCGGGCGGTAAACCAGCAATTCAGCCCGGTTCAATAGCAGCCCTTCATCGGTATCCAGCCCTGCCGCTTCGGAGTCCGCCAGCACACCCAGCTGAACACGAGGAACAACCTGAATCCGCTGCTGCTGCCAGAGATCACGGTCAACAAACAGCTGATAGGCCCAGCCTTCCGGCTGACCGGCCAGTACCGGCAGCGCCAGCGGTAGCAACAACACTGCAAACGTCAGTCTTTTCATCGCATATCCTCGTGCTGGTATAAGCTACTCCTGTGGGACCGGTGTCCCACCGGGAAGCTCTGCACTGGCATCCGCGCCGGACGCTCGCGGAGCGAGCTGCTACAACGCCCCCTCCTGTGGGACCGGTGTCCCACCGGGAAGCTCTGCACTGGCACCCGCGCCGGACGCTCGCGGAGCGAGCTGCTACAACGGCCGGTTACACCACCTCAGCCAGGTCGCCTTTGTCTTCCAGCCAGCTTTTACGATCGCCGGAACGCTTTTTGGCCAGCAGCATATCCATGGTTTCAGCGGTGTCATCATCAGCCTCGATGGTCAGCTGTACCAGTCGACGGGTATCGCGGGCCATGGTGGTTTCGCGCAGCTGGGGCGGGTTCATCTCGCCCAGTCCTTTAAAGCGCTGAACGCCGATTTTGGCGTTCTTTCGCTCGCTCTGAATCCGGTTGATGATGCTGTCTTTCTCGGCGTCATCCAGCGCGTAGTACACCTCTTTGGCCACATCGATGCGGTACAGCGGTGGCATGGCGACAAAGACATGACCGGCCGTCACCAGCGGCCTGAAGTGACGGACAAACAGCGCGCACAGCAAGGTGGCGATATGCAGTCCATCGGAGTCGGCATCGGCGAGGATACAGACTTTGCCGTAGCACAAGCCTTCCAGGTCAGCTGACCCCGGCTCGACACCAATGGCGACCGAGATATCATGCACCTCCTGCGAGGCCAGCACCTGAGCCGATTCGACTTCCCAGGTGTTGAGGATCTTACCGCGCAACGGCATGATCGCCTGATATTCACGGTCACGGGCCTGTTTGGCGGAACCGCCCGCCGAGTCACCCTCGACCAGGAACAGCTCACCCTGCATGGCATCGTTACCGGTACAGTCAGCCAGTTTGCCGGGCAGCGCCGGTCCGGCACTGACTTTTTTACGCACCACTTTTTTGTTGGAGCGCAGTCGCTTCTGGGCGTTACTGATCACCAGCTCGGCCAGCTGCTCACCCTCTTCAACATGACGGTTAAGCCACAGGGAGAAGGCGTCCTTGATCGCACCGGAGATAAACCCGGCGATCTGGCGGGAGCTGAGCCGTTCTTTGGTCTGACCGGCAAACTGTGGGTCCTGCATTTTGGCCGACAGTACATAGTTACAGCGCAGCCAGACATCATCAGCAACCAGCTTAACGCCCCGTGGCAACAGGCTGCGGAACTCACAGAAATCACGCATGGCTTCCAGCAGGCCGGTACGCAAGCCGTTCACATGGGTGCCGCCCTGCACCGTTGGGATCAGGTTAACGTAGCTTTCGCCGGTCTGTTCACCGCCTTCCGGCAGCCACTGAATGGCCCACTCAACCGCGTCTTCAGTGCCTTTAAATTCACCGGCAAATGGCGCAGCCGGGAGAACCTCAAAGCCCTGGGTATTACTTTCCAGATAGGCACTGAGGCCATCCTCGTAGTACCACTCTTCTTTCTCAACTTTAGCGCCGGTTTTATCACTGAACGTCACTTTCAGGCCAGGGCACAGCACAGCCTTGGCCCGCAACATATGCTTGAGCCGGTTAACACTGTATTTCGGGGTATCGAAGTATTTCGGGTTTGCCAGAAAACGTACCGTGGTGCCGGTATTACGTTTGCCGCAGCTGTCGATTACTTCCAGTTCCGACACCTTGTCACCATCGGAAAAGCCGATGCGGTGCACCTGACCATCACGGCGAACCACCACTTCCAGCAGTTTGGACAGCGCGTTGACCACCGACACACCCACGCCGTGCAGACCGCCGGAGAAGTTGTAGTTATCGTTGTTAAACTTGCCACCGGCATGCAATTTGGTGAGGATCAGCTCGACTCCGCTGACGCCCTCTTCCGGGTGAATATCCACCGGCATGCCGCGACCATCATCGGTCACGCTCAGGTAGTTACCTTTTTCGAGCACTACATCAATCTGTCTGGCATGCCCGGCCAGGGCTTCATCAACCGAGTTGTCGATGACTTCCTGTGCCAGGTGGTTAGGGCAGTCGGTTTCGGTATACATGCCAGGGCGGC
>JAIBDV010000205.1 GCA_024686055.1 Neptuniibacter sp. | reverse complement strand
GTTGCAAGGCCCCAGTGGTGAAGGTAAATCCACCCTGCTGAATTTGCTGGCCGGGCTGGACCGGCCTGATGCCGGTGAGATCTGGCTCAAGGGTGAAGATCTGGCTCAGGCGGCTGAAGTCCGGCTTTGCCAGCTACGGCGACAGTCGATCGGGCTGGTGTTTCAGTTTTTTAACCTGGTGCCCACGCTGACGGTGACGGAAAACCTGCAGCTAACTTTATCGCTGTGCCAGCGGGTTGCACATCAGGCTGAGATAGCAGCGTTGCTGGCCCAGGTAGGGCTGACAGACAAAGCGGCTATGTTTCCCCAGCAGCTGTCGGGCGGCGAGCAGCAACGGGTGGCGATTGTGCGCACGCTGTTACAGCAGCCTGCGCTGATTCTGGCGGATGAACCGACCGGCAACCTGGACCGGAAAAATGCTGAGCGGGTGATGGCGCTGTTTGTTGAACAGGTCCGGCAGCGTCAGGGCACCTTGCTGCTGGCCACCCATGACGCCAGTCTGACCGCCCTGGCAGATCGCTGCCTGCGGCTGGAAAATGGCCGGTTTCGGGATGACTAGCCGGTTATTGCTGCGCGCCAGCCTGCGCAGTCTGTATCAGCAACCGCTGCAACTGTGCATGTTGCTGGCGGGCATTATGCTGGGTATCGCCGTGGTGACGGCAATGCAGCTCAGCACCCAGAGCGCCCGCCTCAGCTATCAATACGCCAGCCAGCAGCTTGCCGGGGGTGCCAGCCACCAGATCGCAGCCCCAGAGGGGATTCCGGCCAGCGTATACACCCAACTTAAACGGGCTCCCGAGCAATGGCCGCTGTTACCGGTGGTGGAATTTTCAGTGCAGCTGCACAGTGGTGAGCAGCTGCGGCTGACGGGGCTGGATTTTCTGGCCGAGCAACAGTTACGGGCTGCAGGCCAGGGGATGTTCAGTGCCGGTGGCGGCTGGGCCGTCACACTGCTGCAGCCTGCGGTCTGGCTGGGCGCGTCCACCGCGCAGCAGCTGGGGCTGGTGCCCGGAGATCAGCTGACATTGATGACTCCGGTGGGCGAGCGCTCTATTAAACTGGCAGGCACTCTGGATGATCGTGCCCAGCCGCTACTGGCCCAGCGTGTGTTGATGGATATTGGCCAGGCCCTGGCACTGAGCAATCAGCCCGAGGTACTCAGTTACCTGCTGTTACTTCCACCCCTTCAGGGCAGCGTAACAGCGGGCTGGTCTGAGGCAATGCTGCAGCAGTTGCGCAGCCAGTTACCAGCCGATATTCACTTGCAGGCTCTGGACAATCCGCAACCGGCCCGGCTGGGGGATGCGCTTTATTTCAACCTCAACGCCATGGCGCTGCTGGCATTGTTACTGGGCACACTGATTGTGCTCAGTGCGGTCTGGCTGTCGTTATTGCAACGCCGGCCATTGTTTGCAGCGTTGCGGCTGGCAGGGGTCAGTGCCCGCCAGCTGTATGGTTTTTTACTGCTCGAAACCCTGCTGCTGGCAGGGCTGGCCAGTGGAGCAGGCCTGGCGCTGGGGGTGGTCATTGCCGATCAGTTACTGCCCCTGCTGGTGCAGAGTCAGGCGGCGTTTGCTGCACCTCCGCTGGCCCGCCTGAGCCTGAGCTGGCTAGACATTGTAAGGCTTGGGTCACTGGGCTGTGGCAGTGCGCTGCTGGCGGCCGTCTGGCCCTGCTGGCAGCTGGCGCGACAGTCACCGCTGACGTTGCAGGCGGCACCGGTCGCCGCGTTAGATGAGGCTAAGCGGCCACTGACCTCGCGCTGGGCAGCGCTGGTGCTGAGCCTGCTGGCTGTTGTGCTGGTGATGCAGTCACAGCTGCTGGCGGTCTACCTGGGTACAGGGCTGCTGGCACTGCTGGCGGCGCTGTTAACGACGCCCTTGCTGCAGGGCCTGGCCGCCGCCTGCGTGGTATTGATCAAGCGCAGTGGAGTGGGGGCACGCCACCCGCTGCTCTTGATGGTGCCGCGTGATTGCCTGCGCCAGCAGGTGTACAGCAAAGGGGTGATGTGGGTGCTGATGCTGGCACTGAGCGTATCGCTGGCAGTGACTGGTATGACCGACAGTTTCCATACCGCGTTTCAGAGCTGGATTGGCCAGCGTCTCAATGCCCAGGTGTATATCAGCCCGTCAGACCGGGATGGCTCTGCACGGGGAACCGGTTTGAGGACGACGCTGGTTGAACAGCTGCTGGCCGACCCTCAGGTGAAGGCCGTTACCCGGCGGGCGCGTCAGCCACTCACGCTGGCGGGTCTGTCGCTGTTTATCTATGGCGTTGATTTCCCACCGGCTGCACGCACCGCGTATCAATTCAGGCAGGGCGATAGCGAAACGTTATGGCAGGGTTTTCAATCCGGCTCTGAAGTATTGATCAGCGAACCGCTGGCCAATCATCTGCAGCTGGGGCGGGGGGATTACCTGAGCTTGCCGCTGGCCAGTGGTGAGCAGACATTCAAAATCGCCGGGGTCTACTACGATTATGGTAGTTACCAGGGCCAGATACTGATCAGTTACCCGGCCTTTCAGCGCCACTGGCCCGAGGTTCCGCTCGGGGGTGTGCGGCTGTATCTGCACAACCCTGATCAGGCTGAATCATTCGCCCGCCAGCCTGTGCTGCAGCCCTATGAGGTGCGGCTGGCCGGGCCGATTATCCGCCGCAGTGAACAACTGTTCGAGCAGACCTTCCTGATCACCGATGCCCTGCAGCTGTTGCTGCTGGTCGTGGCGCTGGTGGCGATGGTCAGTAATTTGCTGGCGCTGCAGTTACATCGCCAGCCGGAACTGCAGCGTTACCGGGCGCTGGGTCTGAGCCGTGCTATGCGGGCAGGCCTGTTGATGGGCCAGGCGCTGTTGCTGGCGCTCAGCGCCGGGTTACTGGCCTGGCTGCTAGGTGAGCTGATGGCCTGGGTGCTGGCTGAACGGGTTCAGTTGCTGGCCTTCGGCTGGACAGTGCCCTGGCAGTTTGCGCCGGAGCGAGGGCTGATAGCCTTGCTGCTGGGTGTGATTGTGGCGCTGTTGGCAGCGCTCTATCCGGCGTTTAAAGAGGTGAAATCATGAAAACCCGACAGTGGATCGGTTTACTGCTTGTGTTGTTGCTGGGGCTGATACTGGTCTGGCTGGCGCGTGAGCCGTCTGATGCCCAGTCCTCAAACAGCCCGGCAGCATCGCTGCTGAGCCAGCTGTTAACCGACCGTGGGCAGCAACCGGGCTGGGCTCAGGCCCGGCCCGACTACCGGTTGCAGTTTCCCGCCGATCATCTGGCCCATAACCGGTTCTCCATTGAATGGTGGTATCTCACCGCGAACCTGACGGCGGTCGAGACCGGCGAGCACTATGGGGCGCAGTTCACTCTGTTTCGGCGTGGGCTGGCACCGACAGACAACAGCGTTAACCCCTGGCAGCAACCGCAGTTATATATGGGCCATATGGCCCTGACAGACACCGCCGCAGGGCAGCACCGCAGTGCTCAGCGCTTCAGTCGGCAAGGGCCCGGGCTGGCGGGCAGTACGGCACAACCGTTAGCGGTCTGGCTGGAAAACTGGCAGCTGCAAGCTGAGCAGCCGCAGCAACTGTTTCCCGCCCGGCTACACGCCTGGGATCGCCAGCAGCAGTTTGGCTATCAGCTTCGGCTGACACCGGGCAAGCCAATGTTGCTGCAAGGCCAGCAGGGCTACAGCGCCAAACATGCCGCTGCTGGGCCGGGCCAGCCACAAGGCGCATCGCACTATTACTCCTATACCCGGCTGGCGGTTAGTGGCCAGCTACGCAAGGGCGAGCAGTGGATCGAAGTCCGTGGCCAGGCCTGGTATGACCATGAATGGACCAGCAGCACCCTGGTGGAAGGTCAGCAGGGCTGGGACTGGTTTGCTCTGCAGCTGGACGATGGCCGTGATCTGACGGTGATTCGGGTACGAGGTGAACAGGGCGATCACTGGCAGCTGTCGCTCGCCGGGCCTGACGGGGAGCCCTTGCCGGTTGATGATTTGCCACAGCTGACGGTGACTGACCACTGGCGCAGTAACGACGGCGTGCAGTATCCGGCCCGCTGGCGGTTGCAGCTGGCACAACCGGCACTGGATATTCGTATCCAGCCCCGGCTGGCCGACCAGGAGATGAAGCAGCTGGTGCGTTACTGGGAAGGGGCGGTGACGGTGTCGGGCAGCCATAATGGCCAGGGTTACGTTGAACTGACCGGCTATGATCAGGCCGACTGATCAGGCAGCCTGAAACAGACTCCAGGCGATGCTCCACATCACCAGCCCCACCACGCAGTCCAGCACCTGCCAGGCAGCTGGCTTGCGAAACAGCGGGGCCAGCCAGCGGGCACCCAGGCTAAGCGAGAAGAACCAGATAATCGACGCACTCACCGCGCCCAGGGTAAACCAGGGCCGCAACTCGACGGCCACCTGACTGCCGACACTGCTGAGCAGCACCACCGTATCCAGATAGACATGAGGATTAAGCAGGCTGACCGCCAGAGTGGTCATTAGCGCCGCTTTACGGCTGATCACCGTATCAGTGCTGGCTTCCAGGGTGCCGGGCTTTAGCGCAGCCCGCAATGACTGGGCACCGTACACCAGCAGAAAGGCGATGCCGCCCCAGCGGGCGATAGCCATTAACAGGTCGGACTGGTTGAGCAGGGCACCCAGCCCCAGCATCCCGACGCAGATCAGGCTCAGGTCGATCAGGGCGCACAATGCTGCAATCATCCAGTGATATTGCTGACGCAGGCCCTGCGCCAGCACGTAGGCATTTTGCGCACCGATGGCAATAATCAGGCTGCCGCCCGTCAGCATGCCTTTGCTTAGTGTCAGCCACTCGGGGCTTGCCGGTATAAATATCATAAGGTTATCTCTAAAAATCACTGGCGTGATGATGGCAAAATCGTTTAATTTAGCCCAGCTAATAATTTTCACTTTAGATTAGAGATTTTAATCTGTGCTCGATTATCGTCAGCTGCAGGCGCTTGCCGCAGTATTAGAAGAACAAAGTTTCGATAAAGCGGCCCAGAAGCTTCACGTCACCCAGTCCGCCATTTCCCAACGGATTAAGCAGCTGGAAGACAAACTGGGCCATTCATTGGTGATACGGGGCACGCCGTTGCAGGCCACCCGTGCCGGGCAGCAAGTACTGAAACACTATCGCCAGGTCAGCCTGTTGCAGAACGATATGCTGCAAGGGTTGATCATCGACCAGGGCGAGGGATACAGCCGTCTGTCCATTGGCCTTAACGCCGACAGCCTGGAAACCTGGTTCCTGGACGCCATGGCACCACTGATGGCGGCGAAGAAATTGCTGCTGGAGCTAAAAGTGGATGATCAGGATCAGACCCATCATTTGCTACGCAGCGGTGAAGTAATCGGTTGCATCACCTCCAGCCCGGAAGCAATGCAGGGTTGCAGCTGCATCCCGCTGGGCGTTATGCCCTATCGCTGCCTGGCCAGCCCGGATTATATGGCACGCTATTTCCCGGACGGTGCCAATCGGGAAGGGTTTCTGATGGCGCCCGTGGCTGAATACAGCAATAAAGACGAGCTACAGAACCGCTATCTGGAGCGCTTCTTTGGTTTGAAAGCGGGCGAGTACCCCTGTCACCGTATCCCTTCGTCAGTGGCATTCTTTGAACTGATCCAGCGTGGCTACGCCTGCGGCATGGTGCCAGACCAGCAGAGCCAGGCACTGATTGAAAGCGGTGAAGTACTGAATATGAGCCCCGGACACTACCTGGCGGTACCGTTGTACTGGCATGTCTGGAACCTGAAAACCGGCCTGGCCCGCAGCCTCACCGATACCCTGATTGATGCGGCAAAAGTGTCACTGGACCCGTTTGATCAGCATAAGGATTTAGTGCACCCCCTGTAGCAGCGCGCTCCGCGCGCGTCCTGGGCATGTGCCGGGGTTTGGTTGTGGGGTGTGATTCGGTTACGGGGCATGACGTCCGCGGAGCGGACTGCTACAGGGCGGTGGTGTTTTGCAGCAGCGCGCTCCGCGCGCGTCAGGGGCGCGTGCCGGGGTTTGGTTGTGGGGTGTGATTCGGTTACGGGGTATGACGTCCGC